>JAYRNE010000342.1:0-8975 GCA_041912355.1 Chlamydiales bacterium | reverse complement strand
TCGTAAATAGTCCTCTTCAGTAGCAATATCGAAGACTATGGCTGTATTCTCATCATTGTTTGTCATTTTATGCTCCAAAAAGTTTGTGATCGAGTTCTTCGACCATTTGTGACGTATGCTCATGGGTTAGATGAGCATAGCGTTTTGTTGTTTGTGGGCTTTTGTGGCCTAGTAGGTGGCCGATTTCGAATAGATTTCTGCCATTTGCAGCTTGGTAGGATGCTGTAGAGTGTCGCAAATCGTGAAAGGTGAAATTTTCGAGCTTTGCTTTTTTCATGGAAGTCTTCCAGGCTGATTGGATGTCGTAGGGCCTCTTGAGGGTTGTTGGAGAGGGGAACAAGAGGTCTGCAGGGTGCGGTTGTTTTGATGCTGGAAGTAGTGCTGAAATGGCCTTGAGGGTGTTTCCAACAAGAGGTACATGCCTGGGTTCGCTGTTTTTTGTGGTAGCTAGGGTGATTTTGTGGTTTTCTAGGTCGATATTTTGCCAGCGTAGGTTTATTATTTCCCCTCTTCGCATCCCTGTAGATAGTGCTAGAACCACAATCGCATATAGGACGGGGCAGCGACTTTGTAGAACTGCATCCAAGAGGCGTTTTCGTTCTTCTGTGGAAAGATATCTTTGTCTGCCTGGTGTAGCGCGGGGCTTAGAAATTTTCTCCATTGGGTTTTCATGGAGCCATTCCCAATCGCGTACTGCAACGGCGAAAAGATGCGAAAGGGAGGTTAAGTAGCGCAGAACTGTAGTTGGGGAGCGTTTTTGTTTTTTGGAAGTGATGCCTTGTTCAAGTAGCGTTCTTTTCTCGGTGATGATGCTTGGACGGATTGCTGAGAGGGCGTATTGACCTAGCTCTTTGCGGAACCACTCGAGGTGTTGCTTAACGTTGCGGGCATTTTTAGGTTTTCTTGGTAGTTCTTCGAGAAGGTAGCGATCAATAGCTTCTGAAAGAGTGTGTTTAGAAGATTGGATGTGGGGGAGGTGAATGCCAAGAAGGGCGTTTCTTTGCTGTTCATCCAGCCATTGTTTGGCAAGTTTAGGGTCGGGGAAGGTTTGTATTTGATCGGGATAGCCTTTGCGGCGAAAGCGGGCTCTGAATGTAAGTGTATTTTTTGAGTTTATGCGAATGTCGATGCCTGGGGGAAGACGTTTTTTGATGGTTTCTAATTGTTTCATATCGATGATCCTGTTTTTAAAGTAAAAAATTGGATCAGATACTGAAACTGAGAGGGAACTTGCTGCCATTTGCTGTGGGTTGCTGTGATCATTTGGTCCACCAGTGGTCCACGGTAGTGGAATCTCCGGTATGGCCAAATCATGTAGGTCACAACAAATAGGCTCTGGCATGCCTCTCTAGCGGTTATTTAAAAGTGGGGCAAGCAGGACTTGAACCTGCGACCAACGGATTATGAGTCCGCTGCTCTAACCAACTGAGCTATTGCCCCTAAGAAAGGAATATGCATATATAATACAGAATCCCTTGCTTTTTTTCACACAAATTCAGTAATTATGCTGTAATATACATGATCAGAACCGAGGTACTCTTTACATGCATAGATCAATTTCATACGCAAGTTTGTTGCTCTTAATCACGTCCACACTGGTTTCTGGAGATGTTCAGGAGGAAAGCCAGGCTCCTCTTTCTAAGCTTGTGGCAATAGAAGTTCCTGAAGATTTTAGTATAGCAGCAAATGAACAGGAAAAGGAAAAGGGAAGATATACTGTTCACGATACATATTTAGAAGCCTATCTACAAGGGTGTCTCGACTCGAAATTTCCGGATTCTGGGGTTATTGTTACAGTAAGAAATGGCGATGTATTGCTCTCAAACCTGCCTAAAGATGAAGATAGGGCCAATCGCATTGAATCATACGTAAAGAAATTTGTTGCAAATTCCTTGAATCACGATGTGACGGGGCTAAATGTGGTTCAGCACCATGCTGAGAAGGATTCAGAGCCTCTAAAGCGCAGTAAATGCCATGGTATGTGGCTTCCACAGTCTACAATTTTATTCCCTTCAGAGGTGGCTAATCCTCGCCAGGTGTCATTCTCAGGCGGCATTCGCCTGCATGACTCCGTTTGCGGGCAGACCTGTACGCCCGTTTCTTTTGGTGATCAGTTTCCGCTTTATCGCTGGGCAAACTATGACCTTTGGGGAACAAATGGCGACCTGCAGCTTGAAATTGAGGGCGCAGTCTTTGCTGTCTTTAACCAGACAGAGTATTCAAGCCCACTTATGAACGCAGATTATTATGTAGCGATACCAGTAAGCTATGCGCATGATAGCTTTGCTCACCGCCTGAGGCTCTATCACATTTCATCTCACCTTGGTGATGAGTATATGAAACGTAAAGATCACGAAAAGCGCCTTAACAAAAGCTACGAGGCAATTGATTACTCTATAGCCTACGACATAACGAAGCAAATACGCGTCTATGCTACTGGCGGAGTTATAGGCCACAGTGATTCAGAGATGCACCTCAAGCCTCTTTACACAATGTGCGGAATGGAAGTGCGTGTAGGAAGACGTGAGTGGAAACAGCTTTATGGCACACCATTTCTCGCTATGCACTTTGAAAACTGGCAAGATAATGACTGGAAAGTTGATGCCACATTTGCTTTAGGCTATGAGTGGGGCAAAATTAACGGTATGGGCAAAAAAATTCGCCTTTCTTGTGAATACCACAATGGCTTTTGCGATGCAGGTCAGTTTAGCCGCATTCGCGATGACTATCTCCAATTCCGCATTTCGTACGGGTTTTAAAGGGCGATAAAGGCATTCCCGGGAGCTGCGGCAGCAGCGAAACTAAGCCTGTACACCCAATTATATATGCCAAGTGCGTGATGTACACGTTGTTGTTTCGCTGCTGCCGCAGCTCATGTGTGAGGGCAACTATTTTCCCCCGCGTTCCTCTGCAGGCCTTCCGGCCTTCCAATACACACGGGGCTAAAGCAGTACTCCAGCTACCGCTGGAAAAACAGTGTAACGTTAAGTTTTGAGAAAAATGGGTAATGCTAAGGGCGTTGCCCTAGGCTATTATATGAGAGGTTTTCAGCCTCATGTGGAAGGTTCATGCTGTCGTTTTTGTGCTTTATAGCAAAAACGTGTTTGTTTCTGTTTGGTGTTTTTTGAGGTAGGGCATAAACGGTGTGCCTCCAGTGCCTACGGCGGTGGGGTTTTGCCCGGATGCTTGATGCTGCTTTTGGATGTAGGTGGCAGCGTAGTTAAGGTGTGTTTGACGAAAGCGGTTTATAAGCTCTACACAGCTGTTATAAAGTATTCTAAGTTCGTTCATATGCTTTTGTACAAAGGAACGCACCTGGCTATTTTGTTCTACGTAGGCAATAAATTCTCTATGTGACTTTGGCATGTAGTCGCGCATCTCTTGTAGGTATGTGTAGAGCTCATCATGGGTGTGCGTTATTCCTAAAAGGCCGTCTAAAGCAGGGATGATAGAGCTTTGGGCGCCTGTTTCGCCGCGAAACTGCATGGGCTTTTCTTTATATTCTGAAACACCTTCATAGATAAGTCCTGCCGGAAATGAGGGGTGGTTTTTCCAGCCATGAATATAGGGTCGAACGCGGTTGTAGTATATGTAGGGGTCACATCGCTCTGGCATGCGATCTAGCGTTTCGCACATAGCAGTAAGCGAATCTCGGACAGTCTTTAGGCTTTCTGCAACTTGAGTGATGTCATCTTTTTGTACGGCGTTGATGGCATCTAGCGAGCCATTGAGGGCATCATTTGCCTTGGCTTCTATTGCCACGTGAACAAGGATAAACCACTCTTCATCGATACCACCAAGAAAATTCTGAATAAGGGCGATATTGCCAAGGTCTACTGGACCTTCTTTATCAATTCGTTTCCAATTTGTAAGGGCGTATGAGGCGTAGGAGAGTACGGGGGGCCTTTCAAGCAGCTTTGCCACCTCATACCAAGGCTTGGCAAGGATAGCAGGCAAACGCTCTGGAACATTTTTTTCTCCCCATACATAAGCATGGCCAAAGTAGGAAAAGATCTGCATGGCTCTTTCTACTTCACCATGTGTTGTCAGCTTGCTCACGTCAAAAGGAGGTAGCATCAGCAGCTTTTCACGAAATTTGCCGGCAACAAGTAGCTTCGGCAAGATGGTTGCCATATTTTGCCATGGTGCAAAAGCAGCTGGAAGTTGTTCTTGGGGGTCTTCAACAGGCAGAAATCCGCGTTCCAATTTCATATATTACCTCTTTATTCTCAAATTGCCACAGAGTGAGAGAGATCACAGACAAGAGTTCAGAACAAAGTGACCTCAGTGTTTCTCTGTGGTAATATATATGCTAATACCTGAAAAGGTTGATTAGGTCGTCATTTTTTTCGTAGTAGGTGGTTTTGAGGCGGGAGATTTTGTCGAGAATCGTTCTAAAGCTATCGCGGAAAGGGTCGATATTTTTTTGGCGGCCAGGGGCAAAGTAGAGTGCCCAGAGAGAATTTTTATGGCCGCGCCTGCCAATTTTATAGGACCAAAAGGAGTAGGAGATCTTTTTTTCGTGCAGGATATGCATGACTTTTTCTAGCGTGTTAAAAGAGCCTCTTGGGGCAACGTTAAATTCGCCAAGATAAAAGGGGGTCTCTATTTGCTTTTGCTTCTCTTTTACCTTCTTGAGGTGTTCATTGAACTTGCTCATAAATTCATCTGAGGTATGTTCATCAAAGGTATAGTGGTGGGTGCTTATGGCAACATTTTCCCACTTATATTCTTTTGGGTGGGGCATGCTGCTTACACCTTTATAGCCATCTTGTATAAAGATAATGTGCCGCTTATCTTCGCTTCTTACGGCTTTATAGAGGTCATTATATTTCTTATAGAGCTCTTTTCGGCTTGGGGCGTCCATAGGCTCATTTAATAGGTCGTAGCCAGCTATGTGTGGGCAGTCTTTATAGCGCTTTGCAAGTTCTTTCCAGATGCTGCAGGTTTCATCAACGTGAGGGCTGTGGATAAAAAAGGCGCTTTTTGTAACATGGCCTGTGTGATTGTGTGAGCTTTGTCTTCCAGGAGCGCCATGCATATCTAAAATTACATAGAGACCATGGTCTTTGGCAAGTTCAATTGCGTAGTCTAGCCAGAAAAAAAGACCTTCTGGCTCATTTTTCAGATCGTAAAGAAAGGGTAGGCGCACGGCATTAAAGCCTGCCTTTTTTATATTTGCAAAGTCTCTATCTGAAATCCACGCCTTCCTAAAGGCGTAGCGAATTTCTACCATCTTGTCTTTTCCAAAGCGCTTTTCAAAAACCTGCCAGAGTGAAATATGATCCTGTATAAGTGCATAGTCTTTATCTTTAGGTGGCTCTAGAACAAAGGGAAGCATCCACATCTCTTCCACAAGCCAGCCGCCAAGGTTTATCCCCTTTAGAACAACCTCTTGGCCTTGGGGGTTAACGATTTTTGTTTTTTTAGTTGAAAGCCATGGTGTTGCATCATCCGCAAATGCTGCTGAAATCCATGCAAGGGCTATAAGAACGTAGTATTTCATGGGGGATATTATAGACTGTATATGGCTTACAAGCAAAGCGTTGTTTGCCTGCACGTTCACATCGCGTGGAGCTAAAGCCAACTAAGCGTTATAAGATTTTCCCAGAATAGTTTATTTGCTGGAGAATTTTAGTGATTTATGGTATTTCGTATAGAAAGCAACAACGCTGGGGAATTTATGCGCACGCTTACTACTTTACGAACTTTTTTCTCTTTATGCGCGGCTATTACGAGCACGTATCTATTTGCAGCTGAGGAGGCTCCAAAACTTTCTGAACAAGAAGCTATCGAAATAGCCACAGAAGCCTATATTTATGGCTATCCACTTGTTGTGATGGACCTTACCCGCGAGATAATAACAAATACTGTAGAGCCTCAAGGCCATAAAGCGCCTATGGGGCAGTTTATGAACGCAAGAGAGTTTTATGATGCCTCTTATCGTGAAGTCGTAGCCCCAAATTCGGATACGCTTTACTCTTCGGCATGGCTAGATCTTTCTAAAGAGCCCTATATCCTCCATGTACCTGATGAAAGTGGCCGCTACTACCTTATGCCTATGCTTTCAGGCTGGACAGATGTATTTGCATCCCCAGGAAAGCGCACTACTGGTACAGAAGCTGGCAACTTTGCTATAACAGGCCCTTTTTGGAAGGGAACACTTCCTGAGGGTGTGAAGCAGATAAAATCTCCTACAAATATGGTGTGGATTATCGGAAGAACCTACTGCTCAGGAACTCCTGAAGATTATAAAGCCGTTCACGATATTCAGGATCAATACACACTAGTTCCCTTAAGTGCTTATGGTAAATCCTATACACCTCCTAAGGGCACCGTAAATCCTGCTATAGATATGAAGACTCCTGTACGCACACAGGTAAATCGCATGAGTGCTGAGGCGTTCTTTAATAAGATGACAAGTCTTATGGTAAATAACCCACCTAATCTCCTTGATGGCCCCATGGTAGAGCGGATGGCAAAGATTGGCATTGTTCCCGGTAAGGCAATTGATTTTAAGACTATTGACTCAGTCATTGCAAGAAGCCTGCAACTTGCACCAAAACTTGCTTTAGAAGAGATTCTTGACTATCAGAATGACAAAACCGATATGGTAAATGGCTGGCACGTCTCTCTTCGCGACGGCATATATGGTACAAATTACCTCAAAAGAGCAAGCGTTGCTGCCATAGGTCTTGGAACAAACCGAGCTCAGGATACCGTTTACCCCTATACAACTGAAGATAGCGAAGGTAAGCCTCTATCAGGTAAATATAACTATGTCCTGCACTTTACAAAAGAGGAATTGCCCCCTGTAAAGGGCTTTTGGTCGCTTACTATCTATAATGACCAGTACTTCTTTGTAGAGAACCGCCTAAATTGCTACTCTATAACCCCAAAGTCTAGCGTTAAGTATAACCCCGATGGCTCGCTAGACCTTTATATCCAAAATGGTTCTCCAGGGAAGGATCTTGAGTCTAACTGGCTGCCAGCGCCAAAAGGGGCCTTTATTTTGATGTTTCGTCTCTACTGGCCAGAGAGCTCTGTATTAGACGGTACGTGGAAACCTCCATACGTTAAAAGAAAAAATTGACATAATAATCACCTTTATAGTAATTAATTGAATAAGAGTTAAAACAGTATTTTAGCTCCATTGTTCTAAATTAAATAAAGGTGATTTATGAGCAAAGAATCAAAGCATAGAAGAGAAGATAGAAAGAAAGCTACGATGACTCTTAAAGAGCGTCGTGCTAAAAAGCATGAAAAAAAGGTGCATAAGAACGAGCACCGTATTGATGAGACACCTATAGTACAATAGGTTTATCTCCCTGCTTTATTGTGGGGTCAGGCTTGACATTCTGACATTCTGACACTTTTTATTATTCTCGAATAGTGCTTGATAGCAAAATGTTAGAGTGTCAGAATGTCGGGCCTAGCCCCACAGGTGAATTAGGGAGACTCATGGAAGAACAAGTTGTTTTGGTTGATATTCAAGATAAAGAAGTTGGTACGTGCCCTAAGCTAAAGGCTCATAAAGAGGGTCTTTTGCATAGGGCACTTTCTGTATTTATTTTTAATCCAGAAGGCCTCATGCTGATTCATCAGCGCGCCCATGATAAGTATCATTGTGGAGGCCTTTGGACAAATGCCTGCTGTTCCCATCCCCGGCCCAATGAACCTGTGCACGCTGCTGCTTTAAGGCGCATTCAAGAGGAGATGGGCTTCTCATGTGATATCGAAGAGGCCTTTTGCCTGCTTTATCATGCACCCGTGGGGAAGGACCTTTTCGAGCATGAATTTGACCACGTCTTCATAGGCACCTATGCTGGTGATAAAATAACCCCTGATCCTAATGAAGTTGCTGCCTACAGATGGGTCGCAGTTCCCGATCTTTTAGAAGAGATGAGCTGTGCTAAGGAGAGCTTTACTCCTTGGTTTCATCTTGCAGTGCCTAAAGTCTTAAGCTTTGCTCGAGCCTAAAGGAACAAAATAGTATGTTATTAGGTAATACGCGGTACTTTCTGCTGGCCTTCCAATTCATTTTTACTGCTCTACTGGCTGAAAATGCTGATGCCATTTTTTTTAATGGCGAAATCTACACGGTAAATGAAAAGATGCCCTATGTAGAGGCTGTGACCGTAAAGGATGGCAGGATTATCTTTTGTGGAAAGAAGCTCGAGGCCCTTGAGTACAAGGAAGCTGACACTGAAATGGTTGACCTTGAGGGTAAGACCATGCTGCCGGGCTTTATTAATGCCCACACACATATGCTTTTAGAAGCAATAAGCCGCATAAACCTTGATCTTGGCCCTAAGAACTATAAAACAATCGATGAAGTCCTTGATGTAATAAAAAAACGGGCTGCAAAGGGGCCTGTCCTTGCTCTTGGGTACGATCCTTCACTTATGACGAAAAAGGACCATCTAGACTTTACAATGCTAGATGCAGTGTCAAAGGATGTTCCAATACTCGTTATTAACAAATCCTGGGATATTGCCTATGGCAATAAGAAGGCTTTTGAGGTTGCTCGTATTAGCGATGCTACGCTAAATCCACTTGGAGGTTCATTTCAGCGGGATAAGGAGGGTAAGTTAACTGGCGTTGCGGAAGAGGTGCCAGCAATTGAAGTATTAGTTGCAAATTTTCCTATTTTCAAAAGCACAAACTTTTTAGAGATAGGTAAGCTTATTGCCCAAATTTATGCTAAAAATGGCTATACGACTGTAACGGACATGGGTCTTGGCTTTCCAATGCCAACGGAATTTGAGCAGATTGAGACTATGCGCAAAATTGCGAATGATAGAGCGTGCCCTATACGCCTACAGGGGTATATGGTCTACTCAATGCTCGAGCAAATCAAGGAGCAGCAAAGGCTCAATAGCGACAGATTTAAGGTGCTTGGTATGAAGATCTGGGCTGATGGCTCTATACAGGGCTATACAGCAGCATTGACAAAGCCCTATCAAGACAAAAAT
>JAYRNE010000341.1:0-2037 GCA_041912355.1 Chlamydiales bacterium | reverse complement strand
CCTGGAGTATGTGCCTATAGACGAAAAGAGGGCGTAAAGTAAATTTAAGATTCCCAAACTCTAGTTGTCGCTTTGGTCTTTTATGCCCTTTAGATTCCTTCTAAAAAAGCTCAGAATGGTAGCCGATTCTGTATAAGTATAGGAGATTTTTGCTGGCTTGGTAGACTAACAAGACATCAGGTCTTAAGTGGCATTCGCGATAGCCCTGATATTCACCGCTAAGATCATGATCTTTATATTTTTCGGGTAACTTAGCGTGTTTTAAAAGTAATTTTAAAACTTTGTTTAATTCTTGGGTGACAGTTTTCTGGTGAGCGTATTTTTTTAAATCTTTTTAAAACGCGTAGAAAACTTCATATCAAGCATTGGGGTCTATCCCCATTTGCTCCCAGAAGTCATCTAATGATTTAAAAGAATGACCGCCCTCTTCGTCAACTTCTTTCATGGCGGCAAGAGTTGTTTTATTTGGCTTTTTGGCTTTAGGCGCAGCTTCTTCTTTAGCCTTTGAAAGAAAATACTCGCTAATAGTCATCTGCTTACGAGCCGCAAGCATCTTGATGTAGGCGCGTTCTTGTACAGAGCACTCAATTACCACCCTAACTTTATGATGGGGGTTGTGGTGATGTGAAGTAGCCATATATTTCTTGCTTCCTTTTCTTTCATTATACAAAACTTGCACTTTTTGCACAAGTGTAACTTTTGATAGAAGTTGTACTAACATTGACGGGACCTAAAGCTGAAACCAAAGCGTGAGCTATCCGCCCCCCCTTTTTTTGACATATAAATATTATTTTAATATAATATAAATCGGGTCTACTGAGGGGGGGTAACGGTATGAGAATACGCTCTCAATTAGAAGCTTTTAGCCAAACTATTGCCGACGTTGCCCAAAACTGGGATGGCAGTAAAGTGATTCATTTTCAGGTGCCTGTTAAGCAAGAGACTCGGCAGATCGATTCAGTGGATGAGATGTGTAAGACGTTAAATCAGCGAGTTGATAGATACGTCGTAAAAGACCAAAGCCTTCAGGGCAAAATTGAGACACTTGACACCATCTCCTCATCGCTAGTTCAAATTTCAAACAGGGCCTACAGCTTAAAACCTTGGTATATGAAAGTGTTAAGTTTTTTGGGGGTTGGTTTGTCGGACTCGGAAAAACAGATCAACCAGGTAAAACACAAAGTTGATAACTACATCCAAGAATACCGCACAGAAAAACGCTATATTGAAACCGGTGCAACGAGCTGGCTTGGATCTTATGGCTTATCGTTAAAAGACAGAGTACTAGAGACATTTATTTATCACGGCTCTTTGCCACAAAAGCAAATTGTGAAAAGCGCTTTTCGCGTAGTAAAAGAAGTAGATACGTTTATGCATCTTTTTCTTGATAAGCAATTTGGCGGCGCAAGCTTTTTTGACTCTACTCGTGAGATTAGGGAAGAGTTTGAAGAATTTCATAATATCTTATCTCCAGAGCTGCAAGCCAAAACGGCTCCCTTTCTTCGTTCTCTTAAGCTTGCAGAAGAGCTTGGAAAGCACCTTAGCGTATGCAGTGCACTCTTACATAGTAAAGGAACAGAACGCTACCTAAGTGACGATCAAATTGAACGCTATATCAAACATCAAAGTGCCGATATGGCCTATCAAATAGAAAAGGCCGTAAAAGAACTTCCTAACGGCGAGAGCATTGTTATCCCAGGAGGGTTTTTCGATACAAGTGGGGGACATGCTGTTGCTACAACGATCAAAAAAATAGAAGGTGGCGCATGCCAGATTGCTTGCTACAACACAGGGTATGGTGCTGAAGAGGGGCAGGGTATACTTGGTCTCTTTAGCATGATGGTCTCGTGGAATGTAAAGGTGCCAACATTTGAACCCGTGCCAGTACGAAGAGCGGTAAAGCAGGCCATGATTATCAACCTTCTTGATCTTAGTCCAAAAGACTGGGAGCCTTCAAAAAAGGTGCGAAGCTTTATGCAAAGAGCAACTTCGCCTCCAACAGAAACCTTAAAAGGCTCTATTCGGCTGCAAACTTGG
>JAYRNE010000340.1:0-4472 GCA_041912355.1 Chlamydiales bacterium | reverse complement strand
TATACCTCAGAAAATGTGGAAATCGAAATTAAACTTGCTCGTGGCCAGTACGCAGAAGATGTGCTAGATCATTTATACCACTATACAGAGTGCCAGGTAAACCTAGTGCCTCAGATGATCTTAATTAAGGATGACCTTCCTGCTGAAGTTACTGTAGAGGAGGTTTTAGAGCATCATGTGTCGCTTTTACTTGGCTACTTAAAGGCAGAGCTTGAGCTTGAAGAGGCAAACCACATACAGTCGATATTCGAAAAGACACTCGAGCAGATTTTTATCGAAAATCGCCTCTACAAGCACATTGAAGAGGTAAAATCCTCGGAAGAAATGTATAAAGTGCTTGAAAAGAGTATAAAACCCTTCCACGACCAGCTTGCTCGCCTTCCAGAAAAAGAGGACTATGACAGGCTTTTAGCTATACCAATCAGGCGCATTGCTCGCTTTGACATTGAAAAGAACCAAGAAGACATAAAAGCCCTAGAAAAGAAGCTCCAGAAAACGCGTGGGCACTTAAAGAAGCTAAAGGCCTATGCAATTTCTTACCTTCAGGCGCTTCTAGAGCGCTTTGGAAAGCAGTATCCACGAAAAACAGAGATTCAAGAGATTGCCGCTATCGACAAAAAGGCGATAGAGACCAAAGAAATCACTGTAGGCTTTGACCCCAAGACAGGCTACGTGGGCACGAAGGTAACAGGCGCACAAGATATTGCCTGCACAAACTTTGATAAAATGCTTATTTTCTATAAGAGTGGCATCTACAAGGTTATCAACATCCCTGAAAAGCAGTACATTGGTAAAGATAAGGACAAAATCCTTTTCTGCGGCGTGGCTGATAAGAAGACGGTCTTTAACGTTGCCTTCCGCGACCCTAAAACCAACTTCTCATTTGCAAAACGCTTTATCGTGAAGGCGTTTATCATCGATAAGGAATATGCCTTTATCGATGAAGGAGCTGCCTTGCAGTACTTCTCGAGTGACCATGAGCCAACGCTTCTTGTGCAGCTAGTGCCCAAGGTAAAGCAGAAGGTCTCTAGCTTGCAGTATGAATTTAAGGATGTGGCAATTAAAGGCGTTTCAGCGCACGGAATAAAGATATCACCGCGCCCTGTAATGGAGATTAGTGCCTTATGCGTCCGATCTGCCAGCAAGTAAATAATTGCATAGAAATATTTTTGCAAGATGAGCACATCCTTACGGTTGATAAGACTTTTAAGAAGTCAGAGCTTACAACATGGGATGTTGCCTCTAAAGAGGATTTTCTAGAGCGCTTTAAGCCTTTAGAGGAGCGTCAAGCGCTTGTTCTAAGCCTCTATAAGCTTTCCCGCCGCCCCATGCACACTCAGGAGCTAGAGCCTTACCTTGCCGAACGATTTTTTTCTCCTCATGCCATTAATCATGCCATTGAAGAATGCTGTCGCCTAGGCGCCCTAAATGACTCTGACTACGAAGCACAATTCGTCCGCCGCCTCCAGACCAAAGGCAAAAGCCGCCGCGAAATCCTCTTCAAAGCCAAAAACAGGGGAATCACAACCAACTTAACCGACCATTTTTCCTCCGAAGAAGAAACCCTAAAAGCTCTAATCCAAAAGCGCTACCCCATTCTCCTTGAGCCCCAAGCCGACTTTTTGCAAAAGCAAAAGGCCATGAACGCTCTAGCGCGGCGCGGCTTTTCCTATTCCTCCATCACAAGCGCCTTAAAACCAATGAGGTATAAGTGAGAGCAATTTTCATACACGGTAATGGCAACTCGACGCCCCAGGATAACTGGTTTCCCTATCTTAAGCGCGAGCTTGAGGCACTTGGGATAAAAGTAGACGCACCCCAATTTCCCGATGCAATGCTTGCTAGAAGCTCTTACTGGCTGCCTTTTTTAGAGAAGGAGCTTAAGGCTGATGAGCGGACATTTATTGTAGGCCACTCTTCAGGGGCGATAGCTGCAATGCGGTATGCCGAAAAGCACCGCATACTAGGTTCAGCACTTATTGGAACCTACTATACTGACCTTGGCATTCAGCCTGAAAAGCTAAGTGGCTATTTTGATGCGCCCTGGGATTGGGAAGCTATCAAGAAAAACCAGTCATGGATTATTCAATTTGCAGGCGCTAACGACCCCTGGATACCGCTTCACGAGGCCCATGTGGTTCGTGATAAGCTTGCAACTGACTACTACGAATCGCAAGATCAGGGCCATTTTGGCGGCGATTACTATAAGGAGACTTTTCCAGAACTCCTAGAGGCTATAAAGAAGCGAATATCTTAAAACGCTTGCGTTATAAAAGATTTTTACTTTATAATTAGTCTTTTTATAGGGAATTGTATGCCATTTGATACAGTTGAATCAAGTGTTCTCTCTTTGCAAATAGAAGCAAAAGAGGCTGTAGCCGATAGTACTACCGTAAGGCGCTCATCTAATCCCGCGGCTTTTAATGCAGGCGAGCTTACCTGCGATGGCACCCTTAAAGACCTGCAGCTTAAACATCCGGAAATATACGATAAACTGGTTCTTCATTCTATAGGTATGCACATCGTGCATGAATGCCAGCGTATGCAGGATCGCTATATGGAAGAAGTAAAGAAGCAAAGGCGTAGTGGATAGTCATATTATAATTGAAGCTCACGAACAGGATGAGCGTCTTGACAAGGTGCTTAAGGATCGATTTCGCGATCTTTCTCGCACCTACTTTCAGTGGCTTATTAGTGAAGGCTATGTTTCTGTAAATGGCGCTATCGTTAAAAAAAGCGCTAAACTCTCTACAGGCGATGAAGTAGAGGTGCAGTTTGCCCATACTGACGAGCTCGATTTAACCCCCGAAAATATCCCCCTAAACATCCTCTACGAGGATGATCATATGATTGCTATTAATAAGCCAGCAGGCCTTGTGGTGCATCCAGGCCCAGGTAACTGGAAGGGGACCTTTGTAAATGCACTTCTATATCACGTAAAGACTTTAGAGCGTACTGACGATATACGCCCAGGAATTGTTCATAGACTTGATAAAGACACTTCAGGTGTGCTTATAGCGGCAAAAACAGCTAAAATGCACGCCATGCTTTCTCAGCTATTTTTAGAGAGGAAGATAGAAAAGCGCTACCTTGCCCTATGTCACGGCAAACCTCAAAAGCAGGTTATAGATGCCCCCATAGGTCGTCATAAAACAAATAGAAAGCTTATGGCTGTAGTGGAAGGCGGTAAAGCCGCCCGTACACATATTGACGTTATTGCAAGTAACAATACCTATAGCCTTTTAGACATACTTTTAGAAACAGGTCGTACTCACCAGATACGGGTGCACTTAGAGCATATTCACTTTCCCATTATTGGCGATGAAGTATATGGGAAGCCACTTTTAGGGGCAAAACGCCAGCTTCTTCATGCCTCAAGTCTTGCCTTTTTGCATCCCATTACTAAGGAGAACCTCTTTTTAAAAGCACCTCTTCCAGAAGATATGCAGAGCCATTTGCTCTGAGGCAAAATGCAGCTTGAGCGAAGCTCTTTGGGAGTGCGGTGCATAGCTGCCCCGCACTCCAAAAAGCTGCATTTTTTCACAGCACAAATGGCTCATCACTATTTTTGATTGTGTATAAATTCTTGATGTGGCTAAGATGGGCAATAAGGGAACCTACTACTCCAGTAGCCCGATAACAACGGAAATGAAAACTATGAAAGAATTTGTAGCCTACATTGTAAAGAACCTCGTAGATAATCCTGATAAAGTGCGAATTAATGAGGTTGGCGGAACACAAACATTGATCATTGAACTTGGCGTAGAAAAAAGCGATATCGGCAAAATTATAGGCAAGAAAGGCAAGACCATTAATGCCATCCGAACGCTGCTTATGTCAGTGGCAAGCCGTAATGGTATTCGTGTAAATCTCGAGATTATAGAAGACGATAAACCTGCTACTATTCCAGAATAGCGTAGGGAAGACGTTGAGACATTTTTACGTTCGTTAAAGCAAAACTATTTTTGCTTGCGTTATTCCTCTCGTTTAAATTACCGAGGCTTGGGTAGCTTTATATTATGCGTCGACTGCTCGGATTTATAATTGTCATTCTTATTATTTTAGCCTTCACAGGCTATTACATCCTCCACCAAAAAAATAGCATTAAAGACCACCTCACACTATACGGAAACGTAGATGTGCGCCAGGTGGATCTTGGCTTTAGAGCTTTTGGCCGTGTTCAGGAGATGCTCTACCAAGAGGGGGATACCGTAAAAGCTGGTGCCCTAATAGCAAGACTTGACAAGCAGCCCTATCTTGATGAAGTAAAACAGGCTGAAGCTACGATTTTATCTGTGAAGGTGTCACTAAAAAACCAAGAGCGCATTGTAAAGCGCCGCAAAGAAGTTGTAGATCTCGGTGCAGTATCCTATGAAGAGTATGAAACAGATGTTGCCTCACGCGATGTCTTAAAGGCAAGTCGTGCTCAGGCAAGAGCTGCATTGGGGGTAGCTCTGACTAACTTGCGTGTC
>JAYRNE010000339.1:0-5337 GCA_041912355.1 Chlamydiales bacterium | reverse complement strand
TCCATAAGCGAAACGACAGCGCTAAGTGCAGCAATTGGAGGATTACTATTTGGTATAGGAATGGCGATACTAGGATATTGCCCTGGAACAAGCGTTGGAGCGCTAGCAGATGGTGGCAAAGACGTCTGGTTTGGTATACTAGGGATGATACTTGGAGCAGGCCTCTATGCTGAAGCATTCCCCTATATTCAAAGCACAATAAAGCCTGCAAAAGAGCTAATGAAATTAAGCCTTGCCGACTACTTCTCAATATCCTCTTGGACGATAGTTATCCCCCTTGCTATTGGCTACACCACCTTTCTCCTCATTGCAAACAGCCTCAAGAGAAAAAAAGCGCCTCATCGATAAAAAAGTCTAGCCACCTCGGATTCTTTGAGACCCTTTACTCCCCATCTCGGCATATCTTTGTTCGGCATGATGCCAGTTTGGCTCTTCTTTCCAGTGGTTCACCGTATACCCAAATATATTGTTTGCAAGGATGTTAAGGTGTATTTGTACCTGATCACGTAGCGCAACAGCACCGCCCGGATCCATTTTTGAATTCCCGTGGTTCTGATATCCCACTATAATGCCTGTAATTCGATGCTTAAATGCAACATGGCCACTCTTAGTCTCCTGTTCGTCCCAAAGTGGACATCCCTTGAAAACGTTGTAGACTGACTCTTTTGATGTATTGTATTTTTGTGCAGGATCGCGAAGATTTGTCACTAACGCAATAAGCCCATTTGCCCGTACAGCTTCATGATAAGCTATTTCAAGTATTTGAAGTGCTGTTGGCTGCATACATTCCTCCAATAATAGATAATAAGAAGCATAACAATAACTACCTTTTCTTGCTTTTCATTTCCTTATCACTACCCCCCGCTTAAGAGGTTATGCAGCTTTTACATTCATGTACTGAAGGGCTTTTAAAAGAGAGCCATCAGAAATCTTAATTAACCCCTCAAGGGGCATGTTCATCTCTAAAATCAAAAAGAGCGCTCCAGCTACTGACAAGGTGCAGACAATCATCACAGCGATGATGGTGCCATTTACTGGCGAAAGCAGGCCAAAGGTTACAAAGAAAATAGCAAGCCAAAAAACAAGCACCACTAAAAATGGCACAGGAATAGAGCCTGATTCATGTTCAATAAGCTGCCAGCGCAAGTGGGTAAGCTCACCTCCAATAGCAAGAGCATCTGCCTGGAGGGCTCGCTCTTTATCACTTTTTGGGTGTAGCTCCATAATTTTCTCGCGAACAGCCTCCATACCTGGCGCCTTTTCTACAGCCTGTAGGTTTATTTCCTTACTACTTTCCGAGGGCCATATTTTTGCATGTGCAAATAGAAGGTTGTTCTTCACCATCTCACGTATGGGCTCTGCCTCTTGTCCATACTGCGCAAGAACATGATCAAGAACAACAACAGTAGCACAAAACTGCTTAATTTGATCATTCATCGCATCGTAAGAACTTTTAGCGGAGCTTACAAGAAGGCCAAGTACAAGAGCTGTGAGCGTTGCAATAAGCCCAGCGCCAACTTTAATGGCATCCTTAGAGTGGGCTTCTAGGTGGTGGGCAGGTAGTATTGACTTAAGAAAGAGCCCCAAGAGCGCACTTGCAGTTAAAAATACAAAAACAATCAAAGAAATTTCCAACGAGCTCATCTTTCTACCCCTTTTTGCTCGGCATATAACAAGAATCTTATCTTTGCAATAATAAATGTATAACGAGGCAATCCCCGCCCCTTTTCTTAAATAGCAGTCCTAATTTTTTTAGCCGCTATATGCTTGTAGTAATACTTGCCGAAAATAGGCAAAAGGAAGACTATCTTTTCTAATCTTAAGGAGTGTAACTATGACAAATGGATTGCCCCCACAAGAAGTTATCAACCTAAGCAAAGCACCTCATCAGCATAACCCTACAATCATTAATACCGCCTACAGGCTCTTCCAGTTTGGCCGAGCGGGAATGCGCATATTATCAATGACCAATCCTATAATGATTGCAAAAAGCCTCTATGAAACTGCCGCGCTCCCACTTGCACAGGCAACAGGCTCTCAGACTATCGAAAAATGCGCTCGAGTCTCCATTGATGTTTTGGGAGCTGTAACAAATCTGCCCGGCTGGGCAGCCTCTCGATCTGCCCATTTTCTTGCAGACAAGGCTGTCTCCTATGTGCCAAATGCAACAAGCTGGACAGGTCGCGCGATAAAAGATATAGCAAACATAACTGCAAGCGAAGCGGCAAACTACTGTGCAGCACAAGTTAATGAAAAAATTAATGCTGTTCGCCAAGAAAGCTTGAAGAAGTTGGACAAAACTCAAGAAGCAATAGCCTCCCATAAACAGGCTCAAGAAGAGATGCAGAAGCTTGAAACAAAATCTCTTGAAGTCGCAAAACTCTCAACCTATGCCCAAGAGCTTGTAAATAATGCTAAGAACATTGCTGAGTCAAAAGGGTTAAAAGGCAACCCTGAGCAAATCGCTATTGAATTAAGTCGCCAAGTAAACGCACTCAGCATTGCAACAACCAACCCCGAAAGAAATACCGACACATTCATGGCCGCTCAAGCCGGAAGCTCCCGCAATCAAAATAAGAATCTCGTTGCACGCACTGAAGAACTTATTACTGCTATACTCCAAGAAAATCAGCAAACACTTCAGCATGCAACAGCTGAAACGTCAACAACGAGAACAGCACTACTTGATCAGCTCCAAAACCCCTCTCTTACCGATGCCTATTTTGAGCAAGAAGCGCGCTTCTTATCTATCCTCAATACCTCCATCTATAAGGCCCCAGAGCTTGAAAAAAAGGCCATCGACAAATGGATTCAAGAGGCCTATGTAAAATGTGAAAATGGAGCAAAGGCTGCCTCTAATAAAAAATTTGCCATTGCAACAGGCATGGCCGACAGCATCATGGAGCTGCTACAAACCAAAGATACAGCAACAAAAGATTACCTCATTCACACGCTCCTCAATTCCATGGACGACTCTAGCAGAAGGTGGTACAACGACGTATGCGGCAAAACACACGAACTACTTACAGGCACAACTACAAATCAATTTGCCTACAAACACCACCATGGCATTAAAAAAGGCCTCCAAGAGGTCTCTAAACCAATTAAAAAAACCTTTAAATGGCTAAATGAACATGGCCAAGAGGGCGAGCCTGTTACTATTGGCGCTCAAATAAGTGGCAACGGAAAAATTGCTGCAACGGTCAATAACATCCCCGTCTACACAGTACGGGCACCAACAAGCCAAACTAAGCAGCCCCTTAGTAAGCAACCAAAAGCTCAGGACAAGCAAAAAAAACCTGCACCTAAGGAAGAGAGTGTATCACTGCCTATCACCCCAATTACCGATAGCTCTTTTTATGAAACGCTCTTTGCTGATGAGGACCGTGAATCAACAAAAACCCCCTCAAAAGCGCATGAAAGCCCCAAGCAAGTTAAAAATGAAAAGGCTCTAAACACCCTAAATGCATCCCTTAGCCTTGCTCACGAGGGCTTAAAAAAGGCAACAGGCTATAGTGGACTTGGCAAAATTGGGAACACACTTTCCATTTTGGCAGAAATTGACAAAGGATATGGCCCCTACATTGGCACCTGGAACGTTGCATACCAAGCAGCAGTCTGTTCAAACGTCTACTCCTGCACTGCAGCTGCAGCAAGCAATCTTTATGTAGAGCATGTGCCCCAAGAGTCTGTACGCAACGTAGTTACAAATATAACACTCCACGCCGAAGACTTTAAAAGACGTGGCAACCTTAATGGCTCTACGGACTTGATGGCGCAAGCTGGCATAATCCAATCGGCAGACCTACTTTTTAGAAAGCTTGATAACGCATTTCAAGCAGGCCTTATGACGCCTGAAAAAGTACAATCACTGCAAGCGAGCGCAATAAAAAAGATAGACCTCCTCCACAAAAAAAGTGTGGCAACAGAGGCAAAACTTATGCAACAAGCTGAAAGTTGTGGCAGCACAAGAGCGCAAAAAGCACAAAAAGAGGTGCTAACTGCAGCAGCAAAAGGGCTACATATAGTAAGTGAAAAGCTACAAAAAATTACTGCCCCAAAGAAAAAATCTGCCCGCTAAGATAAGGTTGCTTCGAACAAAAAGAAGGTGCTACCGTTCATAAAAGGCTCTAGAGTATTAGAGTTTTTGCATGGCCCGATTCTACTAAAAATTCTTCAAACTGCTCTCTTACCTGCTCATTATGCAGCCAATTTCCTGAATGACCAAAGCGTGTGGCTTCTATATGAACTGCATTATCTAGCGCACTTTTAAGCCTATTTGCATCTTCTCCTACCATTTCGTCTTCATCCGCCGTGACAACAGCGATTTTACCTGTACTCTTTTGTAGCGGTTCTACGTTTTCAAACTGGATAAGGTGCGCTAATGCGACAGCTGCCACCTTGCTGGCTAGCGGCCTAAAAAGCCTTCGAATAGGCACCTCGCAAGTTTCAATTTTATGAGCTGCAACAGCACTAAGGGAGGCAAAACTTCTATCTATAAAGATATCGACATCGGGATGATTTTTTACATACATGGCACTAGGGCCAAGACCCATGCAGCTTGCATAGAGGATCGTTTTTTTATCTGGAACCCCCTTTTCTCGAAGGTAATGGCCAACAGTTTCCACATCTTGAAAAAGCTTTTTATTGGTTGGAATGCCTTCACTTAATTCATAGCCTCGGTAACTAAAAGTCTGCACATTCACGCCATTAAGAAGAAGGCGGGCGATCATTTTCTTATATACGCTAAACCAAACACCGCTACCTGTACATAAAATAGCAGTTGAAGGCTCCCCATCTTTTGCTCCTTGCTGAGGCATATGTAAGACAAATGTGTCACGCTTATTCTCTAAAATGCCAAGCGATACTAAATTTTCTACCGCTTCAGAAGGCTTTTCTGGCTTCTTATAAACCCTTTCATCACCTTCAGATATACATTCAAGCCCACTTAAAGCATCACGTAGATATTGTCGGAACTCTTCAGCATTAAATCCCATAGTGTGGATTTTTTCCCCATCAGGATTTTCTAAAAAAAGCTCCTTCCCTCCAATTTTGCCAAGCAAATTAAGCTCTATTTCATTACGAACCAAGCCACGCTCTTTTTGGGGAACAACCTCTGTTCCAGAATCCTTCTTCCAGATGCTAGACTTGGCGCCCGTAAAAACAAACGCTTGCCATATTGGAAGCTCGCGTATTTTTTTGATAATTGTAAATTCCCAATGCTTAGCTTCGGGCTTTGCTTTCCAGGTGTGGGTTTTTAACTCCATAGTTCGTATAAGTCCAGAAAGCGCAGTTTCTAGCTCGTTAGAATCACGTAAGACATAAAGCATCTCTTCG
>JAYRNE010000338.1:0-7271 GCA_041912355.1 Chlamydiales bacterium | reverse complement strand
CGAGCTCGAGTGGCTTGAGTGGTAATCTGTTATGCAATAGTACCCCATTTAAAGTCAATTTGGCCTAAGTGAGATAGGTAGATATTATCCAAGTAATCTTTTTTCATATACTTAAATGTATAATAAAAGAGCGGGATGATCGGAAGCTCTTGCATTACAAGACTTTCTGCCTTATGCATCAGTTCAAGCCTTGTTTTCTCTTCCGTGCAATGGAGCGACTGTTGCAGGTATTCAGTAAATTGTGGGTGGTGCCACTGGCAGAAATTCATCTCATGTGACTGGCTCATAAGCTGATGAAGAATATATGAGGCATCATTTACCCAGCAGTACCATGTAACGCCCATAATCTGAAAATCTTGCTGGCCGCATTTTTCCATGAAGCGGTCCCACTTAAATGTTTCGATCTTCACATCGATGCCTAATACTTTTTTCCACTGCTGAGCCGCGACTTGCGCTATAGAGTGGTGTATTTCAAGATCGCAGCAGGTAATCATAAAGGGCGGAAGGTCTTTCAGAGTAAGGTTCTGTTCTTGTAGACCCTCTAAAAAGAGCTTTTTAGCCATTTCAGAGTCACCATCATGAAAATAGGGCTCCTCTTGCTGTGAAAGTCCTGGCGGCAAGATGCTAAAGGCACACTTTTCTCGACCTGCAAAGAGCTTATTAACCATATCGCGCCGGTTTAAGGCAATGCCAAGTGCCTGACGGCATTTTTTAGAAGTAAAGGGCGCTATCGATACATTTAGAGAATACCAGTGCAAGGCGGCTATTGGGTGAGAAACTATTTTGCCTTCATAGTCTTTGATGGTAAATGCTTCTGGCGGAATTTCTGAAAGCGGCTCGCCAATCCAGTCGAGCTCACCCTGCTGATAGAGGGCTAGGGCACGCTTTGGATCTGAGACTATAGATATATCAATCTGCTTAATGCTTACAGCATCTGAATCCCAATAAAGTGGGTTTTTCAGCACCTGAATTTCGCTATTTCTTCGCCATTTGGCTAGGCGGAATGGGCCGTTAGATACGTACGTGTCATCACCATAGTAGGCCCAGCCAGGATGGAGCTCATCTACCTGCTTACAGAGCGGAGAATAGATCCAGTGAGCACATAGCTCTAAAAAGTAGGGAGTAGGGTGTTCAAGCTGCACTTCAAGAGTATAGGCATCTTTTGCAAAGACACCAAGCTCATCAGGACTAATGAGCCTTGCTTTTACCTTCTCTGCGTTTTTAATAGGGTAAAAAAGGTAGGCAAATTGCGTTTTAAAGTGAGGGTCAAGCACCTTTTTCCAGGCATACTCAAAGTCATAGGCTGTAACAGGTGTGCCATTAGTCCACATCGACTTTCGTAGTGTAAAGGTGTAGTGCTTCTGATCGGGTGAAATTTCTACATGCTCAGCAACAGCGTAGGCTGGTTTGTCAGAAGGATCTATGCGCATAAGGCCCTCATAGAGCATCTTAATGACTATACCAGATGTTCTATCAGTACCGATGCGCGGATCTAGAAGCGATGTCGGCCTTGGCAGGCTTATCCGTAATGAGTTAGCAGCACGCTTAGCATTTGTAAAGCGCTCAAGTGTTGCCTTTAAAGCGTGTTGAAAGGCTGCAATTTTTTGCTCTTCAGCACGGACGATAATATAGCCTGCATAGTGAAGACCATCCACTTCCATGTGGGAGTGTGCAAGCTCAAGGTCTTTAAAGTCGAGTTTAACAATCTCTTTTTGCATCTCATCTAAAAAGTGCTCTTCTTGGACGCATACCATCACCGAAAGGGCGTCTGGCGTGCGCATTTCGCGATAGCGAGGATGAGAGTTTTCTCGAGCTTCATTGTGTAGCTGCAAGAAAATGTCAAAGCTTTGCTTTATAAGCTCAGGCGGAAGGAGGCTGCGCATCAAGACGGGCTGCAGGTTGTGGAAGAGGTTTTCAAGGTGAATTTCTTCCTTCTTCTCATCTTGAGTTAAAAGTCCCTTAAGGCCAACTAAGAGCTTATTCTGCTGAGACATAAGGCCGCCATTTAAGTCCCGAACATCGCCATGTAGCGCCTGACAGATAGCAGCAGTAATAAATTCACGAGCGCGGCTTAAGTCTACTGAATGGTCTACCCGCATAAAGGGAGCCTTGCGGCACTCTAGCAAAAAGGTGTTTGCCTCTTTGGGGTATTTATTGCGTACGTGGCCAATAATTTTCTTAGATGTTGGCAAAAACTCTACAAGCTCTGATACCTTTTTAAAAAGCTCATCTAGTGTTGGAGTCTTATCATCCTTGCAAAGCCTTACTAGCGTTATGTGGAAGCGCAATGTGTCATCAGACTGTCCCTGAAAGGCAATGATCATCTGCGGAATATCGCGTACGTAACGTATCTCCTGGCTTAAAAGCAGGATATTTCGCATGATCTCTTCTTCATTTTGCGGAATAAAGAGAGTGTGTGAAAGCTGCTCGACGCAGTGTGGAATTTCTACTAAAAGGCCCTGACGAAGAAGGGCCACTTCTTTAGAAGTAAGTGCGCTGCCATCTCGTTTTTCGATTTCCACATAGTAGGAGTGTATAGGATCTGAGGGGTTTTGGTAGCTAAAAAAAGACCTCGGAACTATCTGTATGCCTGGTATTACGCGCTGGCAGGCAGATGCTATATGACGAGCTTCAAACTGCTCATACTCCTTAAGGAAGCTCATGGCAATGACAAGCCCGATAACGCATTTTTCGCCAAACTGAAAGCGAAGGGTCGCGTGAAGGGGTTTCACCATAATCTCTCGCTGGTCACTATCTGAGTAGCGGCGTAAAAGCCTTCTAAACCAGTTGTGATAGCAGATGATGCGGCACATATGACGGACATCGCGTATTCTCTTAAACTCGTCGTCAGAGGCGAGTAAGAAGTGGTGCATCTCAAAAAAGACTTCTGGGCCAATTGGCTTAAATTTACGCGTAGAAAGCTCTACTATAGTTTTGTGGATGAGTGTTGTCTTATGTTCCTGCGTAAGAGCCTTTGTAACGAGGATATGGCGCGCATGGTGGGCAGAAACGGCACCAAGGGCTATTTCATGCGCCAAGGCATTCATGTTCTTCTGGATAGAGGTAAAGACCCTCTCGTCATCTACAAGGGCGAATATTTCGGAGATAAAGTAGCTCTCATCGGGAATGCCCACAAAGCGAAAGGTAAGGTGCTTTGCCGAGAGTATTGTGGCAAGCTTGCCAGGGACAAGCCAGCGGCTAATCATCTCAAGAAAAAACTGTGAAAGGTCGTAGTTGTTGAGCGACTGGCATAGAAGGTAGATATTAATGCCTCCAGGGGCACACTCGCTTACCTCCCAGTGGACTATTGGAATATGCTGTCTGAGACTTAAGCCAAACATGGCATCATCTCTGTAGAGAATCTTACACTCTGAAAGCACCTTCTGGACTATAAGGTTCATCTCATGAGTATGCTTATTTAAGGCCTGGGAGATCCGTGTACCTTGCCCTGCGGGGACAATGCGAGTTGAGGGGATTATCGCTGCAGTAAGATTCTGCAGCAGTTGGCCTTTTTCAAAACTCATACTTCTGAAGCGTTAGTTAGTAGGAACCCTTATGCCGAAAGATTGATTTTACGCATAGTGCAAAAATAACAACCTACTTTTTGAAAAACTTCGGAAGAGGAGGGATTTGAACCCCCGTCACCCGTAAAGGTGAATCTGTTTTCGAGACAGACGCAATCGGCCACTCTGCCACTCTTCCAGTTGACGGGGTATTTTACCTTCTAGCCCCTTCTTCTGTCAACAGACAAGCTTCGCCCCAAAAAACGGATATAAAGGACTAAGCTTTTAATTCTTCAAAAACGTCGTCTATAAGAAAAAACTTTCTCGGATTGGAGTAGTCAGACTGCATGATTTGGTCAAAAAGAGTCTGGCTGTACTGTTCCTCATCGATGGCACCCTTAGCGTAAAGCTCTTTAATCGGGGTGTAGAGCTCGTTGAGGTGAAGGTCGGCAACTTCCTCGGCAACTACAGCTAAAAGCTTGCTGTCTAGGCCCTGGATAAATTCTAGCAAAAACTCGGCATACTCAGGCCTACTAAGGCTTTTGCGGTTCACTAAAATGGTGGCTGCTACAAGGGCTATTACCTTTGAAAGATAGCCTACAGCGGGGTTTTTTAGGAGGTTGTACAGGGGCTTTGGATTGCCCTTATAGCCACTGGCAATAACGGCAGGGTAGCTTTGAGTGAGAAGGTCGTGAAAGAGCACTTCTGGCTCCTTAAGCTTTAAAAAGTCTAAGCCGTAAGCGTAGGCTGCTTCATCGCGAAAGAGGGCTAAAAGGTAAATCGCAAAAATGTGCCCGACAGAATCTTCAGGCAACGTTTTATAGTTTTGCAAAGTATCTTTAAGGATAGCTTGTAGATGGGGTATAGCCTGCTCTTCAGCATCGATAATATGCATGAGGGCATCATCTGGAAAGGCCCCATGCCAGTTGCGAATTTGGTCGATGTATTCAGGAAGTAATGTCATAGCTAAAGAAATGCGGAAGAGGAGGGATTCGAACCCCCGTCACCCGTAAGGGTGATTCTGTTTTCAAGACAGACGCATTCGGCCACTCTGCCACTCTTCCAAAATTGCCGCATATTCTAATAGCCTGTGCCTTCTTTTGTCAATAGGAAATACGAACTCTTATTCTTAATCGTAATCTTTTTGTCCCACACGCACATGAGAAGAAGATTTATAGTAAAAACTGCAGAAGCGTCTAGGCCTCAAAGGCCTGCATAAAACGAACGTGCCGTTTTATGCCGGCCTTTCAGGCCTCTGATATTGATTGTCACCGCCAACCCAGGCCTCCGCTCGCGCTTCGACCTGGGCTATGAGATGCCGGCCTTTCAGGCCTTTAAAGTTAGAGCGAAGCAATGAATAATAATACCAAAAAACCCTAATTTTTTACTAAGTAATTAATTTTTTAGTATTAATTAATAAGTTTGTTAAAAAATTTGTTGAATGAGATAATAAAGGTAGCAGAAGAACCCCAAGGAGGCGGCTATGAGCTACCATCACCATGAAGAGCATTCTACAGTGGGGATTATAGAGGCAATAGAAACTCTTACGAGTATTGCAGACCTCGAGGTAGAGGGGCCTATTGCGGTGGCAGAGCGCCACCAGCTAGAGCTGCAGGACATCCCCGTAATCTACAAAACCGTTCACTGGTTGCACCAGAAAAATGCTGAAAAGGTCATGTTTGTTGTGCGTGAAACTTTTAGAACCATTCTACACTACCTCAGACACTTTTATCGCTCAGAATATGGCAAACTTGTTCAGCATGAGTCTGTTGAGGGCATTAAAACCATAATGGTTTTAGTAGGGGAAGCTGCCAAAAAGGTAGATAGATACACCCGTGTCTTTATTGGTGCTAATGTCGGTAGCATTAAAGACTCTAGAGAATTTCGCGAGCTTTGGAACTTTTATCAACGAAAAATTGCCCCCATTGCTGTTCAAGAGTCGCTTACAAAGTGGATTCGTGAACTTCCACTCAACCTACTCGAGCAAGCAGCAAAAGAGCCAACTCTCAAAGAGAAAGAGCAAAAGACAGCAGAGCACCTTTTTATAGATCTAGACACTGTCAAGAAGGATTCTGAGTATGAACTCTTCTTCATCCGTAAAGAAAATGGCTCGCGCTTTTTCAACCCACGCCTTCTTCGCAACATAAAGCTTGTCTGCAACTTCGAAGAGTACTTTCAAGAAGGTGTAAAGGCTGAATCTCTAAAAGAACTTAAGCTCTTTAAAGATATTGTAGCCCGCCAAATAGCCAGAAATATCGTACGTCAAAACTGGCACCTGATAGACGGCTTTGTAAAGGCAGCAAAACGCTCTTATAACGATGAGCTTGTTTCACTTGCCTATAGGGCAGTAGTCGCCCTTATGCTGGCTGCTAACCAAGCAGCTGCCATTAAAGAGCTTGCAAAAAGCTCAAGCGCCTACCTCACAGACTTTCAGCGCTTTTTACGCAACCTACTAAGCTCAAGTGACTACCACAGAATTATTACCTATCCTCCTAAGAATGAAGAGGCTATACAGCATAAAGTTGTAGAGCTTGTCCAGCATATAACAAGGCAGCTCTATTCAGGCTTTCACCTTACTCCAGACTCTTCAAGCCTTATTAACGAGTTTATTGTGAAGGGCAAGGCTGAGCAGAGCGAACAGCTTGCTGACACATCGCTCTCATCAAAAATGGCACTCGACTACGACGCCCTTCTTCGCGCAATGGGCTCATATGCCCATGTGCCTCTTTTGTATGTTAGTGAAGCGCTGCAGGACTTTGAAATTAGCGGCTATGACCCATTAGTACTACACAACATGCCTACAGCAATATTTGACCTCTTTCCTAAAGGTAAACGGCTTGCTGTTCTTCGCATACCATCGCCAACAACACAAGAATATATTCATAAAGCACAGGTGAGTGAGGAGTTTAAGTCATTTCTTAGAGCTCTTGCCCAAGATGTATCTGCCAAGGAACTTTTGCTATTTAACTTGCAAGATCGCACAAACATCAAAGAGCATGCCCGCTCAGTTGCTTTAGAAGATCTTCAGAAAAAAGATGAGTTTGCAAAGGTCTTTTGTGTTGTAAGCATGACAAAATACTCTGACTTTTACCACCAAATGGGCCCCTACCAAGAGCTTAACCATGCCGAGTTATTTATCGAGCAGCTTTTAGACCATATCTCATCTGAAAACTCCGGCTATTTTTATCCTCAAAAGGTTAAGAAAGCGCTCTTTAACGGCTTTAGCGAAAAGCTTGCAAAGGCCTGTCATATGGTCTTTTTTGGAGGCAAGAACGTTCTATCAAGACACAACAGGCTAGACTTTATCGAGCTCTACTACACCTTTATGCAGCTTAAAATTATAGAAGTTATGCAGCCGGGAAGCATATCATTCTCCTGCAAAGATGCCATTGATATTGGCATGCCAGCAGCCTGTGAGCTCTTTTTGCTCTTAAAACTTATAAATGATCGCCCTCTTTCTAGTAGCGAAGAGGATTACTTGAAGGTGCTTCTATATGGCCCTGCAATAAGCTATAGAGGCAGACTGCTCTTCCCAGAGCGCTTTAGCCGCCTTAACAGCATGACTAAAGTTATTGAAGCTGCAAGAGAAGAGCATGGCACAAAAGAGTTTCACGACAGCATTACCCACTGGGTTGCACCACTATACAACCACGACATTCTTAATGCGGTGATAACATTGCCTCAGCCATTATTGTAAAACGTACGCTCCTCGTGTTCGGACGTTACGGCCCGAAGGGGTTTGGAGTGCGGGGCAGTATGCACCGCTTT
>JAYRNE010000337.1:0-8495 GCA_041912355.1 Chlamydiales bacterium | reverse complement strand
CCGATACCTTGAGTAGCTTTAGCCCCTGTGGCAACCGCTATAGACGCGGCCCCTGTTCCTGCTATTAGGCTATACGCACCGTAATTTTCCCAGGTAGAAGATACGATAGATTTTGTTGTATTAAGGAGTAGACTGCCTGTAAACCTAGCTAAAGCGGGTACTGCATAAGGAGCTGCTGCATACAAAAGGCCGCCCGTAACCCCAGCAGCTGCCACTCCAGCAAGGGGAGGTAAGATCCATTTTCCTAAATGGTGGCGAATCCCTGGTTTATTGGCATCTATTACTTGTCTACATTGAAAGCCAGTATCGGTTAAATACCCTGGCTCTAGCTGCTGGCTGAGCTTATTGAGCATTAAAGCACCAAATTTTTCTTCAGCCGTTGGTTTTTTACATGACATTACAACTGGCTTTTGTGCTTCTTGGTGCCTGCTTACTGCTGCTATAGGATTGAAACCCATACTAACATTACCTCCTGTTTTATAAATTAGATTATAACATAAGCGAGCTATTTTAGTCAAATAAAAATTATATAGTTTATTAACAAGGGTTTGGGTGAGAGTGGGAGCTACTTTAGATGTAGCTGTGGGCGGTATTGGAACGTTTGCTTAATGAAAAGTCAATAAAGCCTTTCTCTATATTTACTGAAAGGAGTTTTACCTGTACCTTGTCGCCCACATGCAGGTTCGAGGGTGGGTTTATAAGTTTGCCCTCTGTTGCCGGCGTAAATATTCTTACCCAGGTATGGTATTCATTAATGCCGGTGATGATGCCGTCAAAGGAGGATCCAATTTGTGATGAGAGTAGCATGGCAGCGGCAGCCTTGTTTATCTGCCTCTCGGCTTTATGAACAGCTTCCTCTTGCTTTGTGCAGTGTGCAGCTAGTGCCTCAAGTTCTTGGATTGTGTAAGGCAGTTTTGTCTTTTTAGTATGGGCCTTGTACTGGCGCTGGGTGAGAAGGTCGGGGTAGCGCCTATTGGGGGCGGTAGAATGGGTGTAGTTTGGAATGCCTAAAGCAAAATGGCCCTCAGATTTTGCCTCTTCATGTTCGACAACATATTCTCCTCTTCCCAGCAGTTTGATAACGGTAAGCGATAGGTCTCGAAAAGCTATAGGATCGGCTTTTTTTCGTTTTACGAGGAAGGTATCTAGCGCTTTTGAATCTGGCTTGCTTGGAAGATTTTCGTTATAGCTTTTTGCAAGCTCTACAATTTGGTCCCAGTACTTTGGGGTTGTTACTACGCGGCGTAAGATGGCAACATTTGCCTCTTTGCACTTTGTTGCCATTACCTGATTTGCCGCAATCATAAACTCTTCGATAATCTGTTCTGCCAGGTTGTGTGAGGAGATGTGTACAACAATCTGATTATCATTTTTAAGATGAGCCTCTGGCTCTGGTGAGTCAAGGGTGAGAGAGCCTTCAAGTTCTCTTTTTTTGCGTAAAATTTCGGCTATCTTATGGTGTACTTGTAGGGTGGCTTCTACTTCGGGCTTTTGGATGGCAAGGGCTTCTTTGCCTTCTAACCATGCTGCAACATTGTTGTAGGTAAGCTTTGCATAGTTGTGAACGGTCGCTAAAAAAATGGAGGAGTCTATAAAGTGGCCGCTAGCATCAATTTGGATGTGAACTACCAAAGCTTGGCGATCTTCATTTTCATTTAATGAAGTAAGGTTTGTAGAAAGCTTTTCTGGCAGCATCGGAAAAATAAGGGCCGGCGTATAGATAGAGGTTGTATTTTTCTGGGCGTGCTTATCGATAGGGGAATCTTTTGTGACAAGAGCATCAACATCTGCAACGGCAATCCATAGCGTACTCGTGCCATCAGGAGAGTGCGTTGCATAGGTAAGCTGATCTAAATCGCGAGAATCATCATTATCAATAGAACACCAGGTAAGTGATCGAAGGTCCTCTATGTTCTCTAGTATGGAAGCAGGTGCGTTTATCGCAGCAAGCGCGCGCGTTACCTCTTCAGGAAAATCTGGCTCAAGACCCTTTTCCAAGATAATGCTTTTTGCGATATCGCAAAGGTCTTTTTTTATATCCATAACACACCTAATCTTCTTTGCCTTTATAGATGATCAAGAATTCTTCAGCGAGTGGTTTTTCATAGAGCTATAATCGACAAACTGGAGTTTAGGCGTATATCGAACGCGTTAATAAAATAGGACTGCTCGGGCCAATTTATGATTAGCGCGATATCCCGTGCATGTCAACTACTGACCAGGTGCCAGAATCGTAATGCAGCAAGAGGTGGCAGAGGTTTTCGGTGCGCCAAATGGTCTCTTTGTCGTCCAAAATATGGGAGAGGATTGAGCGAATAGCGCCGCCATGGCTTACGACAATTACGTCGCTTGCGGGGTGGTTTTTCGCAATCTCTTCAAGGGCAGAAAAATGGCGGGCTAGAAGTAGATGGGTGCCTTCAATCTCTTCGTCATCTGGCGTTGCCTGTTCTTGAAATTCTGAATAGAGTAGCCCCTCATACTTGCCATAGCCCTGCTCTCTTAAGCGTGAGTCTTCTTGGAGGGGGAGGTCTCTTTCTGCAACAAGTAGCTCTAGCGTTTCCCGCGCCCGCATTAAATCTGAGCTATAACCCGCAGCTAAGGGTACCCCGTGCCAGCGGGCTTTAGCATCTTCAGCTTGCGCCCTGCCTGCGTGATTTAGGGGGATATCTGTGTGGCCCTGTAGTCGTTTTTGTTTGTTATAGTCAGTTTCGCCATGACGAACGAGATAAATGCGTGTGGGGGCTTGCTCTGCAAGGAGCTCAGGCGCTTCGGATACTATAAACATCATGATAACTTGGGTGAGCAGGGTTCTCATGGGGAGAATTATAGAGGAGGGGGGTAATAAAGTCCAGGAGGGCTAGGGTTTAACCTTTGCCCTTGTCCTCATTATCCCTTTTCTTTTGAACCTGAGGCTGATTGAGCCAACCCTTTTTCATAAAGCTTACTCCGGGTTCTGGGGCGGGGGAGGCTGTCTTTTTCTTGGTAACTGTTTTACCAGAAAGTGGGGCTGGTGAGCGGAAGTGGTTTGCATGTGTTTCTAGTCTATCTGCAAATGCGTTAACACGAGTGGCAAGATCGTAGGTTGCGTCACCAAGTACCTTTTCTGCGGGATTAAATTCTTCATTTCGTGATCGTGCAATGGCTTCTATAGCTTCGCCAACTTTTTTTAATGTTTGTGCGTTATTCAAAAGAGGCATAGCAAATTCGTAAACAGGTACAAATTTTATATAGAATTTTGCAAAAACACTAGAACTTTCTTTATCAATTGTTTCATATTCAGCAATAAGTGCATCAAGCTGTTGTGAATAGTTATGTATTGTATCTACGTTCATAAGTGCCTCCAGGTATTTATAACTACTATATCAAAATCTGCTAAAGATTGTATATATTTAATAATTACTCGGAATTATTTGGGACAGGACAGGTCTGTGGTGGGCTGTCAAAAACTTCAAAATCTCACAATAAAAAATAATTTAATTGTATGTCCATTAGTTTTCCATTATCCTGTCTATCTTGCCGGTTCCAGCCGATCTTACATATCCTGGTTTCTTTGACTTTGAGCTCATTTATAACCCAAATCCCTGGGAAATTGTAACTAGGTAGGCACGATCAAAGCCTTTTTCGACATCGTTCATATCGTTATATCGTTCCTATCGTTGAGATTTATTTCAAGCTTATGGCTGTTTCAACGATAGAACGATATAACGATATGAACGATGGGAAAAGAGAAGGAGGTATCATCATAGTTAGAATTGTAACTATAAGAAACGCTAAATGTGTGCGTTAAAAACATCCAGCATTCTTATGGATAACTAGTAAATTCTATCCCAGCTAAAATTCTCTCGGAAAATAAGATTATAATGCTTAGAGCGATAAGGTGTCCGGAATAAAAACAAGTTAAGCAGGATCGGCTCGCGCCGGCAGGATGATGGAAGAATTATGGACACATGTCTAAAATCATATTTATCTCGTAATTTTCGACTTTTTGACAGCCCAGGCCTGTTTTTTACTAATACCTAACACATCTTCGCAGGATCTATTAGTCTATCAAACTCTTTAGCAGTAAAATAGCCTAGCTCGAGGGCTGCGGCTTTTAGGGTTTTGTCTTCTAAGTGGGCTTTACGAACAAGCTTCGCTGCTTTGTCGTAGCCGATGATAGGGTTTAGGGCAGTGGCCAGCATGAGGGAGCGGTTTAGGTATTCTTCGATGCGCTTTTTGTTGGGCTTTAGGCCTCTTAGGCAGCGTTCAGTGAAGCTTGTCACAGCATCACTTAGAAGGTGTATTGACCGAATGAGGTTGTAGGCCATGAGGGGGCGCATGGCGTTTAGCTCGAAGTTGCCTTGGGTGGCAGCGAGGGTTATGGCAGTGTCAAAGCCAATAATTTGTGTTGCCACCATCATGAGGGCTTCTGCTTGGGTAGGGTTTACCTTACCGGGCATTATAGAGGAGCCGGGTTCGTTTTCAGGAAGAGTAAGCTCGCCAAGGCCCGAGCGGGGGCCTGATGCCATCCAGCGGATGTCGTTGGCAATTTTGTAGAGGGCGCATGCTAGGCGCTTTAGGCTTGCTGATGTTGTGACGATGGCGTCACTTGCGCTAAGAGCGCTAAAGGGATTTTTTGCTGGCCTAAACACACTTTTTGTAAGGCGAGAAAGCGTTTTGCAAACGGCTTTACCCATGCCTTTCGGTGCATTTATTCCGGTGCCTACAGCAGTGCCTCCAAGAGCAAGTTCGCGAAGCTCTTTAAGGCTTGTTTTGATGGCACTTGTAGCGCCTTCGACCTGGCTTGCGTAGCCAGAAAATTCCTGGCCAAGGGTAAGTGGGGCCGCGTCCATAAGGTGGGTTCTTCCTACCTTTACGATCTTATTAAAGGCTTTGGCATGAGCTTCAAGGTTTTTTTGCATGCTACCTAAAGCTGGCAAAAGCCTTTTTTCTATGTCAAAGCAGGCAGCTACTTGTATTGCGCTTGGAAAGACGTCGTTTGTAGACTGCGACATATTGACGTCGTCATTCGGATGTACGGGATGTTTAGTGCTTCTTTTATGGCCAAGAAGCTCGTTGGCACGCGTGGCAAGCACTTCGTTGACGTTCATATTGGTCTGTGTGCCAGATCCTGTCTGCCACACACTTAAGGGAAAGTGTTCTAAAAATTTGCCCTCCAGCACCTCGTCGCATGCTTTAGATATAGCCTGCATCTTCTTTTTAGGGAGGCGGCCTTGTTCGCAATTTGTGATGGCATATGCCTTTTTTATGTGGCAAATAGCTCCGATAAGTTCTTTTGGCATTTGGTCAGAGCCAATCTGAAAGTTTTCTATGGATCGGGCCGTCTGTGCGCCCCAGTAGGCATCAAGAGGTACAAGAACATTGCCTAGAGCGTCTTTTTCAATACGATGTTTTTTTGCCATTTTGCTACCCGAAAAAGAGTTTCCATACCTTTTTTGGACCGATGGCTCTAATAAGCTCGCGTCCTCCAACGTAGATGATAAAGAGGTATGCAAGCCAGCCTTGAGCTACCCAAAAGAGTGGCTTGTCAATATGCTCCAGTATCCTCGTCCAAATCATATGCCATGTCTCTCCATGCCAAAGTGCAGGAATTACATGCTCTAAAAGGCGCAATATAATGCTGCAGCATACGTACAAGAAGGACTTCCATAGTGTTGCGTAGACAAGGGGTTTTGTCGAGTAGAGCTCAATAATTGCAAAGGCATCTGCAATGAGTACAACCTTGCCCATGATGAGCGATGCTGCCAAGCAGTATAAAAAGCTATAGGTTGTGTATTCATGATTGTTCACAGCGCGATCTGTAGCATCCACAAGTGAAAAGGCTATAAGAAAGAAGAGTGCTACTGGTACCATGCGCTTAAATTCTTCCTGACACCATTTTAGTACTTTCATTGAGAAAATCTCCGTTTTTTTTCTCATAGCACATAAATAAATATTTTAGTTAGGGTATTTTTTCGGATTGACTATTTCAAGAACGTAGGGCTATAAGATGAATAGCGATTCATACCACACACAAGGAGGAAAACATGAAGCGTTTTATACCACTATTTATATCGGGCCTATTGATGAGCACATTTATGCCTGCTCAAGTCCATGCAAGCAGCGATTCAAGCTCAAGCTCTTCAGAAAGTAGCTACTGCAAGCGCCATAAAAAGAAGAAGATGAATATTGTAGGGGAGTTTCTTGGTTCTATAGTTGTTCTTCCAGGGACGGAAGGTGAGTTTGTAGGGTATTGCATGTTAACATTTTACGGCGATGGAACCTTTATCATCTCCAATTCACTAGGTCTTGATCAGCCAAATTTAGCATTTCCTGAAGGTGCCTTTGGCTCACTCGGGCAAGGTCTTTGGAAGTGTAAGGGTAAAAACCGCTATGAAATAACCATGACCGATCTTATTAATGCTAAAGATTGCGAAAGCTACTGCATTTCAGCAAATCCTTTTGCAAGAACAAGATGGATAGCTGAAGTTGTCTTTTCAGACAATGATAACGCTTCAATCAATAATGGCTTCGTCAGCTTCTACGAACCTTACGATGCAACCCTAACCCAGCAAATTCCTATGACTCCGACACTGCCCTTTGTAGCTGAGTTTACGAGGTTTCACTTCTAAGAAAAAGCTTTGCCCCAAAAAAGGGGGCCAAAATGACATAAAGGACCAAAAGGACTATCAATGATCGTCCTTTTGGTCCTTTTTTTGGGGCGAAGCTTCGATTCGAGCTTATCCTATGATAAGCAACGCAAAGACGAACGCAAAAAGCGCAAAGCTTTCAAGGATACCTATCGAGACAAAGCACTTACCGTAGACTGAGGGCTGCTTTAAGGTGGCCTGGATACTTGCTGCAATTACCTTGCCCATGAAAACGGCAGAGGCCATAAGAGCAAATCCTACGCCTAAGCCTATAAAGACGGCAGAGATGGGGGAGAGTGTGCCTGCCTGGATGGCGCGGTACATTAAAATCATCAAGATAAAGCCGTAGATTGACTGTGTTGAGGGGACCGATGCCATGGCGATAAATTTGCCGTGGCCCTCTTCAGTTCTTGCCATGGCAGCACTTGATGCCATGCCGGCGATGTAGCAGCCAATAGAGCTGCCGCAGCAGCCCATGCTCAGCACGATAATTGGGCCTATTTGCTGCATATTAAAAACGAGACTATCCATAAGTGACGTAACTCCTATTCTAATGTCATAAGCTGTAGGGGGCGAAAATCTTTGCCACCACCATAAAATGAATAACGGTACCATTCCAGGAAATTCAAACGCAAGCCATGTATTGTTCCGCCAAGTATTGCAATCGTCATATTGAGAACATGGCCAAATATAACAACACCTATCGCAAATAGTAGCGGCATCTTGCTAGCTAACATATTTACCGTTTCACTCACAATAAAACCTGCATAGCCAAGAGCGTATATACGAAGATATGATAATACGTCTGCAAATAGCTGTATAGCATGCGTCCATTCAAAAAGTCCGGCAATACCGTGCAGTATCACCCCTGCAACAGATGCAAAGACAATGCCAAAGAGCAAAAGGTGCAAGCCAAACTGTGCGGCATTTTCCTTAGGCAGGCCAAATACAAAGTGGATGATAGAGGTGGAATTTAAGTAGTATGGGATGTAGAGGTAGGCCCCAATGATAAAGGCTACCCAGCCAAAGCCTACAGGGTTTTTTCCAAGGTAGCGTAAAAGGCCTATAGAGAGGTGTATCGCACCTATTAGGAGCGATAGCTCTAGGAGTATATTGTCGGTAAACTTGCTTGCAATAGGGTGGTGTGATGTGTCGTTAGGGCCATGTGCATAGATAAATGCATCAGGCGTTTTCACCCCTTTAAGTTGGGGATATTTAGCGACGTAGTAGTCAAAGTCCTCTTTATGTTCCAAAACATAGGCGGCCTTTTTCTTTGCAAGCCATGTCATAAGCGAGTGCTTGCGTACAAAGCCATCAGGAGACATCTCAATTCCAAAAAAGGAGTGCGAAAGCCCTCCCCACAGTATGCAGGCTATAGAGAGTATGCCTATAAGTCCGATAAAGCGCTTAGTTGAAGGTGTTATTTTCTTCAGCCTAAATCGCAGTATGAGGGCAGTTGCTAAAAAGATAAGTCCGTAGCCAGCGTCGTAGACGATCATCGAAAAAAAGAGGGCGAAGGCAAAAAGCACCCAAAGTGAGGGGTCTTTATCGCGCGTTGCTGGCGTGTCAAAGATGCGTATTAAATCCTCACCGACCTTTGCTGTTCCTGCATTTTCTAGATATGTTGGGGCAAAGTCGTGTGTATCAAGAGCCACCTCTTCTACGTAGATATGAAATTTCTCTGCAAGGGCCTTTGCCTCATTAATCATTGTAGCAGGAACCCAGCCTTCTACGATAAAGAGCTGGTTTTCAAGCTCTAGTTCGCTTGCTTCTACAGCAAATGCAAGGTGTGCTTCGTTAAGCCTTTTTATAAGAGCATGGTGGAGGAGTGTGTCAAAGCGGGTAAGTGATCGAAGCTCGTCATTG
>JAYRNE010000336.1:0-2243 GCA_041912355.1 Chlamydiales bacterium | reverse complement strand
CATTTTTCTGATATGCCTTTTAGGGGCGATTTAAGGGTGAAGGCTAGGCCATATTCATTACCTGTGTCTATATACTGAAATGACTCTATTTGGTCCCAATTGATAGTAAAGAGGGGCGTGTTATCTTGGGAAAGCGTGAGCGATTCATCCGTTGCATGGATCATGTAGGGGTGCTTTTTAAAGGATCTAAGCTTCTGGCGAGCAAGAAGTCCGAGGCCTAGAACGCTTGATCCTAGAAGATAGGCATAAATACCAAAGGGGGCAAATTCTAGTGCGGGAAGGAGAAGTTCACTTCCAGCAATTACCGATGCCGCGCCAATAAGTGCCTTACAGCTATTCTTAAACGTCTTTTTTTCGGCTTCTGGCCGTATGCTTGTGCGCAAATAAAGATCGGTCATCATCCATCCCATTTTTCTTTCTTTTATCCTAAAGCTATGGTAAAAGCAATTCCTAATTTTGAGGTTTTTATGAGTATATATAGCGACTGGATTGTAGCCATATTTGTTATCGGCTACTTAATGATTATTTTTGAGCATCAGATTGGTATTAATAAGGCAACATCTGCGCTCTTGATGGCGATTGGCTGCTGGGGGCTTCAGTTTGCCGATGTGTCACAGCCTGCTCATAACACGCTCCACCTCTCTGAGCATTTAGCAAACGTAAGCCAGGTGGTGCTCTTCTTGCTTGGTGCTATTACGATTGTGGAGACAATAAACGCTCACGGCGGCTTTAGCATTATTGCAAATTGGGTGAGGATTAGCTCTAAAAAGGGGTGCCTCTTTGTAGCTTCCTTACTTACATTTTTTCTTTCTGCGGTGCTTGATAACCTCACAACTACAATTGTAATGGTGGTGCTCATGAGGCGCATCCTTACTGATACTTCTGATCGCTTGATCTTTGGCTCGGCTATTGTTATTGCGGCAAACGCGGGGGGTGCCTGGACGCCGATTGGTGACGTTACTACGACTATGCTATGGCTTGGGGGTCAAGTCTCTACAATGCCGCTTATTCAAAATCTTTTTTTACCAAGCTTCGTCTGTCTTCTTGTAGGCGTTGGAGCTCTTTCGCTTTCTGTTCGTGGTCGCCTTCAGTCATCTTTAGCAAAAAGTGTGGAAGTTGAGCATAAGGGAGAGCTTGTCTTAGTCTGCGGCATTTTATCTCTTATCTTTGTTCCTGTGTTTAAGATGATTACGGGGCTTCCTCCCTTTATGGGCATCTTATTTTCTATGAGCTTTATGTGGCTACTTACCGACATCTTGCATAAGGTGGAAGAGCGCAGCCACCTACGTGTTGTTGCTATGTTTCCAAAAATTGATTTTCCAAGCATCTTCTTTTTTCTAGGTATATTGCTTGGGGTTGGCGCACTAGAAACAGCGGGAATCTTGCAGCAGCTTGCTAGCTGGCTTGATGTGAAAATCCCTTCTAAAGATGTTATGGGGGTATTAATTGGTGTAGCATCTGCTGTTATTGATAACATTCCATTAGTGGCAGCTACTATGGGAATGTACGACCTTGCAACCTTCCCAACAGACCACCCATTTTGGCTCCTCATTGCCTTCTGCGCAGGTACTGGGGGTAGTATGCTAATCATAGGCTCAACAGCTGGCGTCGCCTTTATGAGTCTTGAGAAGGTGGATTTTTTCTGGTACCTCAAAAAGGCGGCCTTGCCTGCGACGGTGGGGTACGCGGCGGGGATAGCAACGTATCTCTGGCTTTCCTAGGTAAAAAAACAAGGGACTAAAAGGACAAAAAGACCAAAACGACCAAAAGGACTAAAAGGACAAAGGACGAAGGACATCAATAGCCGTTATTGGTGTCCTTCGTCCTTTGTCCTTTTAGTCCTTTTGGTCGTTTTGGTCTTTTTGTCCTTTTGGTCCTTTCTCATTTTTGTCGTTTTTTTTATCGCCTTCAGAATGCTGCGTAGAGCCACTTTTGCACTTTTTTTCATTTTTTTAGCAAAAGCGCTTGCGAAAAAAAGGCGATATTCTGTAAATTTGTCCGTACCGAAACGCAAAATGTTCGGAACTGAGCCAAGAGTTCAGATGTTAGATTTGACAGTGTAAATGAGTAGTGTACAAGCAAGAATAGGGTCTATCGAAAGGTAGACGCTTTAAGAGCTTGTGCGCGGAACCAAAATTTTTTTTATTTTGTGATATCCTGCGTTTTTAAGTAATTTTGATATAATCGCTAGCTTTAACTAAGAGGCTAGCAATCAGCAAGTTTAATTTGACTGAGAATTTGAT
>JAYRNE010000335.1:0-4209 GCA_041912355.1 Chlamydiales bacterium | reverse complement strand
ATCTAAATAACGACTCCCTAACCCCCCTAAAATATCGCGTAGGCTACTATGGCCACCGCAACGTTCGCCTTGGCATAAGCTATAGCTTTGAAACAGGTGAAAATTGGGACCACCGCATTCTTGCTGATGTAAGTACCTTAAGAGGTCTTGCTGGGGGCTTTGAAACAAAATACAAAAATCCAGATGGCAAAGAGACCTTTAATGCCTTTAACTACTACGCCCATGATATAGCTACAAATGACTCTGACAAAAAAAATCGTTTCCGCTTTGAAGGTAAGTACGAAAATAAGTACTTTGAAGATAAAGTAGGCTTTAAGGCAACCTACGATCGCTTATCAGATCCACAGTTTCCTGCAGACTTTGAAAATAGGGGGTTAGACTCTGGCCGCGCCCGTCCCACACAAGCTGAATTTTCCCGCAAAGAGTCGGACTGGATTTCAACTTTAAACACTAAAGTGCGGATCAATAACTTTCAGTCGGTAAAGCAGCAGCTACCGCTCTTTACCTTCAATATGCGCCCTATGGAGCTTGGCGACACCAAAATGGTGCTAGACAACCGCTTTAACGTGGGCTACTTAAACTACCTTTATGCCCACGAAACACCAGATGTGCATAACTTCCACTCCTCACGCATCGACTTTAGGCAGCAGCTTTATCGCCCGCTCCCTCTTGGGATATTTACTTTTACCCCTCATGTGGGCTATCGGGCAGTAGGCTATGGCAATAGCCCGCAGCATGATGCTAAACTGCTGGCTCAGGGTGTTGTAGGCTTTGAAACGCACACTCGTTTTAGACGTGGCTCTCAAGGGTTTTCACAGGCGTTAGAGCCCTATTTGCAGTATGACTACTATTCAAGCCCTACAGTAAACCCACATCATCACTACCTCTTTGACCTGCAGGATGGCCTCTACAGGCAAAATAGTATGCGCTTTGGTGCACGAAATTTTATTACCTATGGTAAGGGCGCGCAGCTGAACTTTGACGCCTATGCAAGGGCCTTTATCAATACCCCAACTATTGGAAGAAGCATTCCAAGAGTCTATTTAGACAGCGTATGGCGAGCTAACGAGTACTTGCAGTACACCCTAAATACAGCCTGGGACACACAGCGACATAACATTGATCACTTTAATATTAGAGGTGACCTTACGTTAAGTGAAAATGTGGCCTTTGCTTTAGAGTATCGCCATAGAAACCCATACGCTTGGCGAAAAGTTGACTACTCAAACTTTATGATTGACACCTACCGCTCACAGCATGAGCTCAGGCATTCTCTCATGTCAGATAGGCGCGACACCTTTTTGACCCACTTTTTTGTTCGTCTAATGCCGCAGTTAGCACTTGAGTTTCGCACACGCCATGGCTGGCGCCGTCATCACGCTAAGCACTATAACGAATACGAGGTAAGTGCCTTCACCATTCTACGCAATGCGTTGAGGGTTACCTTTATCTTCCGTCACCGTGAAACCGGCAATGACTATAGCATTGACTTTGCCTTTGGCCCAGGCAGTCAATCTGCTGACACCACCTTTAAAAAGCTGCAACAGGGAACTCCTGATTTTGCAGGGTTTTAAAGGCCTGAAGGGCCGGCATATCATAGCCTAGGTTGGAGCGCGAGCGAAGGCCTAGGTGGAGGAATCGTAAATTACGAGAGCCCTGTAAGGGCGACATAATCAGCCTCAAGGCTAGTGCCTAGAAACGATTATGTCGCCCTTACAGGGCTCTAGAAATGTTTTACACCTTTACCTAGGCCTCCGCTCTCGCTCTGACCTAGGCTATGATATTTCGGCCTTTCGAGGCTGACAGGAAATACCGGCGGTGCGCTTTTTGGCGCTTTTTCTGACCTGCGCTCTTTAGCGCAAATCCCCTACTCTTAGGAGTATGTGGATTTGCGCTAAAGAGCGTATCTCAGGAAAATTGCTCAAAAATCGCCCGGGCGGTTATTTCCTGTCAACCTCTTCAGGCCTGCCCATTTTTTACCTTCTTCAGGCCATTAATCATGCATCAAAAACTTGCAAAGCATCTTGCTATAAAAGCACGAACCTTTTATACCTGGCTATCATATACAAATAGGAGGAGTTCTCATGGCAGTTTCTGCAGTAAAAGGTAAATCAGCACCGTCGCTTGCTAAGCAAATTTCAAGCACTAAAAATCTTGTGAAAAAGGATGCAAGTGGCTTGTTGCAAAAGTCATCTCTTTATTCAACCGTCGATAAAGGCCGCCTTCATGTGGCTGTAGGTGAAAAATACGCAGGCTCTATTGATAGCTACAACAACTTCTTCACACGCCTTTTTGCCCGAATTTTTGGAAAGTCTACTCAGATTGCTCTAAATGGCACTACCTACCATGTAAATAAAGCTGACCTTGCTTCATGGCTTGATCAAAACATTGCAACAAGTGAAGAGGACGAGTCACCAAAAATTTTGGGATATGTAAACTTTAACGAGCTTAAAATTGCGCCGAAAATCGAGGGTGGTTTGATGCGCGATCATCTAACTGTGCAAAAGACACGCGAGCTTTTTGAAAAGATGGTAACAGCCCTTGTGAACAACGACACAAGAACAGCAGAAGAGTGTGTGGGAAGCGGCGCAAGAGTAGATGACTACTTTTGGGTAAGAAAGCATAAACTTGTGCTCTCCTTTACCGATTTGCAGGCAGGCCTTCCTGAAGATAAGGCAATAACTAGCATGGATGCTGGCTATTTTACGCCGCTTCTTTATGCTGCTGCTATGGGCAAAAAGGCATTTTGCGACTTTTTGCAAACATTCCAGGCTAATACCACCCTACAAGGCGGCACTGTCCTCTTTACAAAAAAGATTTTGGAGGCAGATTCCCGCTCAGACGTCGTAAAATCTGAGCAATTTTCCCCAGAAAATAGCCCTGTACGCACAAAGGTGACACTTAAGACAACGGTAACATTGCAGATCGAAGATGAAGTAACTCCTCAGTACATCCTAAGCTTTGATCCTAACACAAATACTGTTAACAAGGAGCCTTCAAACGCCCCTATGACAAGTAAAACCTACGAGCGCATTCAAGAGAACTATACGGTTCAATACTTGCCAAGAAACTAAGAAAATTTTTGCAGTGGCCCACTTTAGTGGGTCTTTCGCGAGGCCGATTTATCGGCCTCCTCTATAAGAGCATCTAACAAAAGCAAAACCAACCTAGGCCTTAAGGCTTATTTGTCATAAACTTTTTGTTAAAAAATGAGAGCGGTGCATTACTGCCCCGCACTCCAGGTGGCTTCGCCTAATAATGGCCCACTTAAATGGGCGAGCTCATGAATCTTTTATAAAATTTATTTTGGTATACAAAATTTTCGGGAATGGGCATGCTTGTTGCTTTTTCTAGAGGGAATGCATGCACGATATTTTGGTGGTTGGCGTGGGGTATGTTGGTCTTGTGACTGGCACATGCTTTAGTGAGATGGGAAATCATGTAACATGCCTTGATAAAAATTCTAGTAAAATTGATGCGCTCCAGAATGGCCACATTCCAATCTATGAGCCTGGTCTTGAAGAGATGGTGCGTCGCAATGCAAAGGCTGGACGTCTTGAGTTTACATGCAATTTTAAAGAGGCAGTCGAGCGCTCACAAATCTGCATACTTGCTGTCGACACACCTGTTGGGCCAGATGGAGCCTGTGATCTTACTTCTATCAAAGCTGCAAGCCGTCAGCTTGCTGAAGTCATGAATGGCTATAAGGTTATTGTCAATAAGTCTACAGTCCCTGTAGGCACAACGAAGCTTGTTAGATCGATTATCGCCGATGTGCTAGAAGCTAGAGGGTGCGATTTTAGCTTTGACGTTGTCTCTAACCCAGAATTTCTAAAAGAGGGCTCTGCAGTCTCAGACTTTATGAAGCCCGATCGCGTTGTCCTTGGTGTTGATTCAGAGCGCGCCGAGCGCATTATGCGCGAGCTTTATAGGCCCTTTATGCTGGGAAGTGACCGCCTTATTGTGATGGATCCAGCATCTAGTGAGCTTACAAAGTATGCTGCAAACACAATGCTTGCCCTTCGCATTTCGTTTATGAACTGGCTATCTAACCTTGCAGAGGCCGCAGGTGCCAATATCCTGCAGATAAGAAAGGGGATTGGCTCCGATAAGCGTATAGGAAGCGCCTTTTTGTGGGCAGGAGTTGGCTTTGGGGGGTCGTGCTTTCCAAAGGACATAAAGGCCCTTAAAGAGATTGCAAAGGCCTAT
>JAYRNE010000334.1:0-2265 GCA_041912355.1 Chlamydiales bacterium | reverse complement strand
TGTTCCCTTAAGCGGTGCTCTTAGTATAGAAACTGCTTACAGCCAAGGTATGAGCGGGGCTGAAGTGCTAGCAGAGATCAGTAACTCCTCATGGGTGACAGGGGTGGGAACGCTTTTTGCCTTCTTTGCCATCATCACATCATTTCTTGGGGTCTCTATGAGCCTCATGGATTTTTTGGCTGACGGCTTAAAAAATAAAGCTATATCACGAATGCGAGGGCTCATTTTTGGCATAGCCTTTTTGCCGCCACTTTATTTTGCTATGTCTTACAAGCGGGCCTTTTTGTCTGCTCTAGAGTATGCAGGAGCCTATGGGGTTGTTGTGCTTTTAGCTCTAATTCCTGCCCTTATGACCTGGAGAAAGCGTTACTCGTTAAAGCTTGGAGGAGAAGTTATTGCTCCCGGAGGTAAGGGTGCACTTGTTTTCTTTATAGCAATTTCGGTTTTCTTTATCCTGTTAGAGACATGTATTAAGTTAGGTATAATAAATGGATAAAGAAATGCAGAAAAAACGTCTTGTCTCTGGAGATAGGCCAACAGGGCTTCTTCATCTTGGCCACTATGTGGGGTCAATTCAGAACCGCTTAAAGCTGCAAGATAGCTATGACTGCTACTTCTTTATTGCAGACTTGCACATGCTTACGACGAAGAAGTCTAAGGATGATATTTTAGAGTCTCGCACACATATCCGTGAGATGCTTTTAGACTACCTTAGCTGTGGTATCGATCCTAAAAAATCTCACATATACTTACAGTCGGCACTGCCTGCCATTTATGAGCTTAACCTGATTTTTGAGATGATGATCTCCATAAATCGTCTTCAAGGATTGCCCTCCCTCAAGGAGATGGCAAAGAATGCCAAGATGGATGAAGAGAGTGTGCCTTTTGGCCTTATAGGCTATCCTGTACTTCAGTCTGCGGATATACTCCTTCCAAAGGGTGATGTTGTTCCTGTTGGTAAAGATAATGAAGCCCACGTTGAGCTTTGCCGTGACATTGCAAGGCGCTTTAACAGCCTCTATGGCGATTTTTTCCCCATGCCTCAGGTGCTTCTTAGCGATGTTCCGACCCTTATAGGTACAGATGCCCAGGGGAAGATGAGCAAGTCTGCAGGTAACTGCATTTTTCTATCTGATGATTCAAAGGCTGTCGAGAAAAAGGTTCGCGGCATGTACACAGATCCAGCGAGAGTCCATGCCCACATACCAGGGACAGTTGAAGGTAATCCTGTCTTTATCTATCACGACATTTTTAACCCCAATAAGGCAGAAGTTCTGCAGCTTAAAAAGCGCTACCAAGAGGGTTCTGTTGGTGATGTAGAAGTGAAGGACTGTCTCATACATGCCCTAAACAACTTTCTAGATCCTATTCGCGAAAGACGCGCTCTCCTCCAGGAGGAAAAGGGCTACATAGAAGAGGTGATCTACGAAGGTACCCTCAAAATGCTAGATGAGTCTAATGCAGCTCTAAAAGAAATAAAGAGCATTATGGGGCTTTCTGGTACCTGGAACAAAATATCGCGCTTGGCCCGCGAACGCAAGGACAAGCACGATATTATTCAGCACCCTGTAATGTAAGGGTTACTTAATAGGCAGTAGGTGTTCAAAGAGTCCGGCAGGGCTTTTGATTACATTTTCTAAAAGGTTACCTGGACTTTGTTTTAGGGTTTGTTGAACTGTTTGCTCTATAATTACAGTGATAATCTGCTCTAGAGGCACACCAGAATCGCTTGATACATCAGTAAATTCTAGCTGTGGTATGTTTAAAGCAGTTACCTTTCCTGGGTCAAGCATCGTTACAAGCTCAACATTTATATCCTTTAAAACAAGCTTCTTAATAAGAACTGATGTGCTGCTTTTAGATTCTTTTTTTGGCTTCTCTTCAGGGCCTGATGACTTTTTAAGGTTGTCAAGAATTTTGCTCCAGTTGCCTGGCATAGGGCTAGGGCTTGTAAACTCAAGGCTTAAGTAGACCTTATCAAGCGCAATTTCATTTATTACAATGGCATTTTGGACATAATTTGTGAGTGGAGCACTCACCTTAATGCTATCAGTAGTAAATGCATTTGGGAGTTTGGAGCCAGAGGGGTTGCTTATTTCAAGTTTTTGAACCTTCACCTGATCTTGAGAAAGGTCAATGTTATTAATTGTAACCTCTACACCCATCTTCGAAGATAGGGTTGAGCCAATTAAATTAGGCGCTAGCTTCCAGGTAACAACCAGGCCGATAACGAGTAAAATAAAGACTGTTATAAGTATGAGTACT
>JAYRNE010000333.1:0-3590 GCA_041912355.1 Chlamydiales bacterium | reverse complement strand
CTCGGCCACCCAAAAGATCAGCTCCAGTACTTTTTAGCTTTCTCGAACTGGATCCTGTGAGAATGAATTGCAAGCCTCTCTTTTTTTCAATAAGAGAGTGCACCACAGACAACAGACCCGGAGCTTTTTGAATTTCATCGATAACAACGATTTTATTCTCTGGAGCATTGTCTATTATCTCATGCAAGCGCTCTGGGAATGCAAGGTACGTTCTGTGGTTTTCTGGAAGTAATAAATCAATCCAAATCGCATTTTGATACATCGATTCCATCAGCGTTGATTTCCCAGTGCCTCGAGGGCCAAAAAGAAAATAGCTTTGCTTAGATGGCGGCTTGAAGAAACGGTTGAAAAAATGCATAAAATCCTGCTGATAGTATTAAAATTAATATAACATTTCTAACATGGTCTTTACAAGGAAAAAGTCAAAAAATGGCACCACAAATGCCAATTTTGCAGTAAAAATGGCATTTGCTGTGCCATTTTTACTGACAAACAGGTTTATCTCATCACTAATCTCGAGTTACGCAATGCGTTCATATTGCGGCAGGGCAAGGCTTGCAAAGATAAGTAAAAGGGCGGCCAGTATAAGGCCTTGAGATACACTAGAAGAGCGCGGTGCAAAGAGATCTTCAGTTGCCTTGCCCTGATTTTGTGCATCCATTCGAGATCCTGCCACATCAGCAAGAAGGTCGTCACAAATTTCTGTAAGGGGAACTTCACTTTCGGCGTAAAAGTGGCCCTGCCCTGCCTGTGCCAGGCTCTCTAAAAGAGCGCGCTGCATGTGGGAGGTAACAGATTTACCTTCATAGGTAACGTCTGGAACTTCAGCTCCAGCTTCCGTTCCAAGGCCAATAACTTCCCACTGAAGCCTATCTGAAACAGTTTTAGCAAGATGCTCTATAAGGGTTATTTCGGCCTGTTTTTTGGCAGAGTCACTCATACCTAAAAAGCCTGTATCTTCACCATCTGTAAGCAGTATCACGCGTACGTCTTTATGATAAGGGCCATCTACATAACGAGCCTTTATCGTGTCCACCATAGCCAAGAGGTTCGTTCCCGCCTCGCCCACATCATTAATACCCTCACTTTCCATCAGAATGCGAAAGTAGAGGTAATCTAAAGTATCAGGAACTACTGTCACAGCATTGCCAGCAAAGGCTATAAGAGAAACGTTGATTCCACCAAGCTCTTCAACCATGGACTCAATAATCTCTTTAGCCCTTGCAATCCTTTCACCGCCTTGTGATCCATCTTTTGCCTTCATAGAACTAGAGACATCTAGCACAAACGCGACATCGTCAACCTTCGGAAGAAAGCCGGCGCCTGACCCATTTTCAGAGTGCTGAAAAGCTTGAGATACCTCTTGAGGGCTATTATCAGAAGGCCTTGTAAGGCATATCGCCAGTATAACCCAAGCGCATACCAACGAGACACTTCTTACAAAAAAGGCAAAGTAGCTTCTTTTAGGAATGTGTAGCGGCAAGTTCTTTTCCGATACATACTCCTGCATCTTGCCCTTTTTATAAAGTGCAAGGCTGTAGTAGAGAAAGGCAATAACAATAGCCAACAAGAGTATCATGGCGCCCGCCTCGCGAGAACAGTTTCTAAAAGTACACCTCCGCCAAGTGCACACATGGCTAAAGTAATAAAAAGCGCTACTAAAGAGACTTCTCGAACAGGTTTTTTGCTAACAAGCAGCTCTTTAGGAAGCTCGCTTTTTTCCATTTTGTCGATTTGAGAAAGTATATCTTCAATAGGAGCGTGGGCACTTGCTAAAAAGAGCTCACCCCCTGTTCCCTGCATGGCCTTTTTCATCTTGCTGATGTCATCGGCATAGTCGCTTTTAGCAAGTACTGGGTCAATACCCACATAAAAGACCCGCACGCCATTATCTATCGCATATTTAATTGCCTCATCTGGGGGCATAAAACGAAAGGGATTTTGCTTATCATCAGGATGTGGGCTTTGCAGGCCATCGGTGATGATAATAATTGCCTGGTTTGCAATCGTGTAAACACCCTTATGGGCTTCCTCTTGACGTTCTGCAAAGTACTTTGTGGCAACTATGATGTTTACCGCTTTAAAGATAGCATAGCCTATTGCTGTGCCATTGCGATCATCTTCTTGAATTGGCTGCACACCCTTTAGCTTACTTGCAATCTCCTGCCGATTTAGAGTAAGAGGAGAAAGAACTTCTGGAACACGTGCAAAGGCCATTAAACCCACAAGATCATCCCGTCTTCCTGGCAGATTTAGTCCTCCATTTACAAACTCCAAAATAGACTGTTTAGCAAGCTCGATTTTAGGAATTTCGATTCTTCTGCCATGATCATCTACCGTTTGAACCTTTTCAGACATAGAGCCCGATTCATCAAGCAAAAAGTAGATGGCAATACCGCTTCTAGGAAGCTCGCTTTTCGTTAGCTCATACTGCGCAATCTCATCGACCTTTCGGGGATTACAAAAGGCTACTGCCAATAGCACAATTGCTGCCCAAAAAAACCAGTTAGTTGCACCTGCAAGATACATACGAAGGGTTTTCTTCTGAAAAAATGGCCCCATGCGACTTATGGGCATTGTTGGCAGTTTTTTATTAGCAGTCGCTCGATAGCCTAGGTATATCAGAACAAGCAGTATAATAAACGTTCCAATATCCAGGCGCATCTATACCCCGCAGCTTGTTGTAAGGCCAATTTTTTCTAAAATCAAATCAAGCTCATCAAGGTTTGCAAATTGAAGAGAGATAGTACCTCTATTTTTAGCACCTTCAACTACTACGCGCATACCCATGTGCCTTTTGAGCCTATTTTCAAGGTCTTTGTAATATAGCTGGTCAGGGCTGTTAGTTTTTGCAATTTTTGTCGCCTTTTCTACTGTAAGATCCTCTTTCAGCATTTTCTGAAAGAGCTTTGCCCGCGCCTTTGGCTCGCATGAAAGAAGCACTTTAGCGTGTGCAAGAGAGATCTTTCCTGTTTCTAAGGCCCCTTGCATCTCTTTTGGCAGCTGCAAAATGCGGAGGTAGTTTGCAATGGTGGACCGTTTTTTGCCTATTTTTATGGATATTTCTTCTTGACTCAAACCAAAATCAGCAATAAGCGTCTTTATCGAGCGGGCTATCTCAACAGGGTTAAGGTCAACACGTTGGACATTTTCGATGAGGGCAAGATGGGCAATTTCTTCAAGTGAGGGACGATCCCTCACAACTACTTGAATGTGGCTGAGACCTAAGTGTCGACAAGCCATAACGCGCCGCTCGCCTGCCACAATTTCGTACTGAGATGTTCCTAAAATTTTTGTTACTACCGGCGGATGGAGAAGACCCATTTCGCGAATCGACTCTGCAAGCTCTTGAATATCAGCGTCGACAAAAACAGTACGAGGCTGATAGCGGTTTGAAACAACATCGCTTAAAGAAATTTCTTGTAGCTTCTGCATAACTTTTTCTCATTACTCAAAATCTCTAGTTTGCAATTTCTCTAAATTGTAGTAAACTGGCCTTTTTTCGTTTGAGGATTTTACAATGAATGACAAAAATAACACTCTCGACTGGACAGAATGGCTTATGACCAATAGACGCATGGTAGCAGCTT
>JAYRNE010000332.1:0-5179 GCA_041912355.1 Chlamydiales bacterium | reverse complement strand
TGCTTCTAGCGTTGTTTTCACTGCGTAGTTTAGCTCGCGATCAAGATTTCGAATGATTTGCGGTACAAATGTAGAATGTTTATTTTCTTTAGCCTCAAATTTTGGTTCTGGGAGCTTATGGCCTCCACTTGTTGGTGTAACAGTCATTTGAAAGCCTCCTCTTTAGCTTGAATTACCTTTGTTAATACTATATATTAACAAATTCTCTTCTTTAGCTTTATAATAACTATTGTTTGAAATGTAGTAAATGTTTTTTCAATACGTGCTACGAACCCCGTCTTTTTCGTGCATCGCAAAGATCGCTTCCAGGATTTTTTAGTGCCTAAGCTACAGGAGCTTATGTATTTTTAATGTTCATAATTCCACTCTGTATTAGCTTTAGTGGATAGAATCACATACTCTTTGATCTAATGCGGAATAGCCAAATTGACAACGAATCTGCCGGCAAGATATTCAATCTTATCGAACAAGAGATAAGAGCCCTTCCAGATGGTCCTGAAAAACATGACAGTTATCTAAAGATGCATGCGGCTAGACTCAATCTCTATGCTGAAAAAGGCTTTGCAGAGCTTCAAATAGCTATGAATAGGGCTATAGAGTTCGTAGATCATGTTCCGGATAGTGATCGCAAGATCGACGTGTTTGAAAAACTATTCGTTAAAAATGTTGAAGTGGGAGCAGCTGTTCCTAGAACAAGGATATTTAATGCTATTAAAGCTCCAAAAGAAAGTGATGCAAAAAAAGCTCTTCTTATAGCAGTTTATTCTGATTTTGCCCGATCTGAAGAGCTTGCGCCTGCTTGGGCAAAAAGTGATTTCAGATTAAAGCCCGTACAGCAGTTGAAAAAATACAAGACCCCGCCTTTCGAAATGCTATCGGCCGGGAATGGTTTGATATGTAGCAATATAGTTGCAAAGTCTTGCTAAAATCGCTATTCTCTTCGCAAAACTTATCGAGATCGTTCATGTGCAAAATTTTATATCTATTTGTGTTTGCGCTCTTTGCAGCAACGTCTTGTAATTCAAATGCAAAGAAAGAAGTGGTAGAACTACTAGCTCTAGCAGATATTCAGGTTAACGGTACAAGGCCCTGGGACATACAGGTACATAATGAGGCTTTTTATGATCGCCTGTATACGGGCGGCTCTTTAGCACTTGGTGAGTCTTACATGGACGGGTGGTGGGATTCTCCTCATGTGGATCAATTTATTGATCACCTGCTTCGTGCAGATCTTGACGAGCGTGTCGCGCCTACATGGGGCATGCGGATGACTTACTTAAAAGCCTATATCACAAACCTACAGGATAAGATCGGGGCAAAGCAGGTGATTGACGAGCACTACCAGCTTGGCAATGACCTGTATAAAGAGATGCTCGACCCTCTTATGGTCTATAGCTGCGCATATTGGAAAAATGCGAGCACTCTTGCAGAAGCCCAGGAAGCAAAGTTTGACCTTATCTGCCAAAAGATGGGCCTTAAGCCTGGCATGAGGGTGCTTGATATAGGCTGCGGCTGGGGCGGCTTTGCAAAATATGCTGCAGAGCACTATAACGTCTCTGTAGTTGGCGTGACACTTTCAGAAAATCAGGCTGAACATGGCCGAAAGATATGCCAAGGTCTTCCTGTTGAAATACTTCTACAAGACTATCGCGATGTTCAGGGTACATTCGATAGAATTATCTCTATAGGCATGTTTGAACATGTTGGCATGAAAAATTATGATGAGTACATGCAGGTAGCCCACCGCTGCCTCAAGCCTGAGGGCCTTTTCTTACTTCATACTATCGGCCGTAATGACTCTTCATTGGTTACAGATCCATGGATTCACAAGTACATCTTTCCAAATGGCAACTTGCCCTCCATCGCCCAGATTGGCGATTCTATAGAAGGGCTCTTTGTGATGGAAGACTGGCATAACTTTGGCGCCTATTACGACACAACACTTATGGCCTGGTACAATAACTTTGAAGCAAGCTGGCGCATGCTCAAAGCAACCTATGGCGACCGCTTTTACCGTATGTGGAAGTACTATCTACTTTCATGTGCCGGAAGCTTTAGAGCTCGCGAAATACAGCTATGGCAGGTAGTGCTTTCAAAAGAGGGTGTGCCAAGTGGCTATACGTCAGTTCGGTAGGAATATCTTATATTTACCACGGGTATTATTTAGGTTCTCAGTGACTCTGTGGTGTATATTTATGCTGTGCAGCCCGCTTTTGGGTGACTCTCTTATTGACACCTCAAGCCAAAAAATAAAGAGCACTATTTCTTCTCCTGCAAGTATAAAGGAGGCTATAGAAAAAGGTTCTTATAAAGCCGCCATCAAAGAGCTTCAGGGGCTTACTGCAAAAAAAGGGGATGCGGCACTCTATCTGCAACTAGCTGTCTGCTACTTACAAGACCAACAAGAAGAAGAGGCTTTTAAGGCCTATATCAGCTGTTTAGAAAAGGCCTATTCTAAGCAAACAAAAGTGATGAACGCGCGCGAAGAGGCGAGCTTACAAGAGCTTTTACCTCTTTATTTTGCAAATGCACAAGATCTTGAAGAGAAGCTTACGGCATGCCTAAGGGCCCATCCAGACTATACCTATGTTCAGTTTATGTTAGCAGCACGTGCTGCAAATGCAAAAAAATATGAGCCCTTTTTCTACTTATTTTATGACTCGTATTGCTCATATCCTGAAAGTCATATGTCTCATAAGACGCAAGGTGTTATCGCTTCACTACTTTTACAGCGAGTAAAAAGTCCTGAAGAAAAAGATGTATGGCGAAAGCGAGCTATTAGATCATTTCTTCGAGCAAGCGAAATTTGTCCTGAGGATACTGGCCTTTATCGCATGATTATTTTTACAAGCTCTGAAAGTGAGCGAAAAGCCCTTGTACAGCAGGTAATACGTCAGATCATAGAAAAAAACAGCAAAATTCCAAGGGGCGATATTCCCTTTTTTATTAATGCTGCCCTTATGGTAGATGAAGTAGCGCTTGCTCAGGGCTTGCTTGACAAAGCAAAAACCTGGTATGAGTACAGTCGGATTTTACAAGAGATGCAGGAGCTCGTCATAAAAGCTCATAGCAAGTAGCCTTGTGATGGCGAAGGGCGTTATGATCGTGCCCGAGCCCGTGCCCGACGGTGTAAAGCCTGGGCATTAAAGCATCGGGCTCGAGTGTTAACTAACGCGTAGCTTGCAAGCTCGCGGCGAAAAAACTATTATGGTAGACAGATATGGAAGACCGTTTTTTAGGCGATTACAGACTCATAAAGCACATAGGCCACGGCTCTATGGGCGCAACGTTTGTTGCTGAGCAGCGCTTTACAAAGAAGAAATATGTGCTTAAGGTTCTTCCTGAAGAGCTTTCGCAGGATCGCGCTTTTTTGCAGCGCTTTGAAGAAGATATTGCCACGCTTTCGCATCTTGATCATCCCAATATCGTAAAAATCTATAATGTCTCTTTTGCTCAAGGTGTCTACTTTTTGGTGTGTGACTGTGTTGTTGATGATCTTGGAGAGACAACAAACTTAAGTGAGTACTTTCGCCAGCGCGAAAAAAAGCTTTCGCAAAACGAAGTTCTCTGCATTTTGCAGCAGGTGGCAAGCGCACTCGATTATGGCCACACCTGTAAGATCGCACATCGCAATATTAAGCTTAATAACATCCTTATTTCTGCCCGCAAAGAGGCGCCAGGGCCCTCTATCAACATTCGCATTAGCGACTGGGGACTTTCTAAAATTGTAGGCCCAAGTGCAACACTTATTCGAACATTTAAGGGAATGGCAGAAGCCTTAGGGATTGTAGCTGTAACCCAAAATCGCTACCCGCAGCCAGCAATAGATGCAGCAAAGCTTGTTCCTTTACATCAGACGCTACTGCAAAATTTTGCCTTTTTAGCTCCCGAACAAAAAAGGCTTGATGTACAGGTCAATGAACGTGTTGACACCTTTAGCTTTGGCATACTTGCCTACTACCTTCTTATGGGTGACTATCCAGAAGGGTCATTTAAGCTTCCATCTCTTTTGCTTGATGATCCAGTTATCGACTGGGATCTGCTTATTAAAGAGTGTTTAAAGCCAAATCCAAATGAGCGACCCTACTTACTTGAAGACCTTTTAGCAAAAGCAACAGTCGCAAAATTTTCAGAGCCGCCAACTCCCGCCCCACGCGTTCAAGAAGAGGTCCCTGTTATGGCTGCACAAGCTGTAGCTGTAGCTGTAGCCGAAGTTGCAGAGCCTCCAAAACGCTCTCCCTGGGTGCGCGAAGAGCGTATTGTAAAGGAATATGCGCCAGAAAAGCGTGAGTTTGCCCACATTCAGCCACTTTTAACGGAAATGGTGACAATAGAGGGCGGCTATTACTATCGAGGAAGTCTTACAGGCTGCCGCGATGAAATGCCTCGTCACCAGATATCTGTTAGGTCTTTTGCTATCGATATCCATCCAGTCACTAATGAGCAGTACATGCGCTTTTTAGAGTATTTAGGCGGTGAAAAAGATGCCCAGAACCATGACATCATCCGCATTCGTGAATCTCGTATCAAAAGAAGCGCTGGTCGTTTTAGCATTGAGCCTGGCTATAATAAGCATCCAGTTGTTGGCGTAACTTGGTATGGCGCTCTTGCCTATGCCCAGTGGGTAGGAAAGCGTTTGCCAACGGAAGCTGAGTGGGAAGTTGCTTGCTGTGGCAGCCTTGAAAGCCCACTTTATCCGACGGGTGAGTGTATTGAAAAGACGCAGGCAAATTTCTTTAGCTCAGACACAACTGCTGTTATGAGCTATCCTCCAAATGGCTATGGCCTATTTGACCTTGCCGGCAACGTTTACGAATGGTGCCAGGATTGGTACGAATACACCTTCTACGAATCCTCCATGCAAGAGCCAGATAATCCCAAGGGGCCTCTCCAGGGTGTTTACAGGGTTCTTCGTGGCGGCTGCTGGAAAAGTCTAAGTGAAGATCTTCGCACATCAAAGCGCCACCGTAATAATCCTGGCGTCGCTAATGGCACCTACGGTTTCCGCTGCGCGAGTGATGTGTAAAAAGGACCAAAAGGACGAAAGGACCAAAAGGACATAAAGGACCAAAACGACAAAGGACCTAAAGGACAGCAATAGCCGTTATTGGTGTCCTTTAGGTCCTTTGTCGTTTTGGTCCTTTATGTCCTTTTGGTCCTTTCGTCCTTTTGGTCCCTT
>JAYRNE010000331.1:0-3434 GCA_041912355.1 Chlamydiales bacterium | reverse complement strand
TTGGATATATTCTTTATATAAGAGATGATGACTTGGCAAGGATCCATTTACAAGAGCTGGATAACGTTCAGGTAGTCTTCTCAACATCTTAGAATGATTTGCAACAAATTTTACAGCAATTTTTATAATTCGAATAATATTAATACTGTCGCGAAAAGTAAGTAAATACTCCAAATGTTTCCGATTTGGAGTGGTACAAGTCGATATTCGGCGCAAACGGATTTGTAACAAATTGAGGATGGGATTAAGAATATCCCCCCCATACCCCGATATAGCTTTAAAGAGAAGAGTCAGCTCCTGTACTTCTGCAACATTCTCTTCATTTTCTATACATTTTATCAGACCTTCTACTGAGCTGTTTGCGATAACAGAATCAAGTCTCTTAAAGTTATCAAGAAAACTTTCAAAGTATTTTTGAAGCTCGTGATCCTCTACGCCACTTTCTTGCACGAGCCGGTGCACAAGAGCAAGTAAACATTCTTCCCTGATGGATTCACTAAGTCTCTTCATCAGAGAAACAATAAATACCTTGTTCTCTATTTTCATGAACTCATGGTGCACTCTGTCCTCATTCAAATGGCAATGCAAAAGCATTAAATTAGATGGTTGAGGATCTTTAATAACTTTTTTGAGAATTTCCTGACGGTTTTTTAAATCTTCTTGTAAAAATCGTGCAAATTTCCAGATATTTTGCTTATCTTCTCTTGTTAGATCCTTATCGAGATCACAGCTAAAAAAAGGATTTCCATTCAAAAATTGCTGAATTTGACGAATATATATTTCTATTCTATTTGATATTCGCAAAAATTGCTGATCAATTTGAGGAAGCTCACCTAAAGGGTATAAAAGCGATGTAAAATCATGCGTAACAGTTGTTTTTAATGCAGATAAACAAACTACCATTTCTTTAGCTAGCTTGGAGTTCATAGACTCTACTTTACTACACAATTCAAAAGTTTGTATTGCTGTATTCAAAATGTTTATGGCATAAGACTTCAGCTCATGTGAATCCATCCTATTAGATTGAAAAGGTATGTGCCAAGTACCTGTGTTACAAGTTTCACTAAAGATGCGTACAAACAAAGATCGAAGGAGTTCCATAGCATCCCTAGCATACTTTCCGATCTCTTTATCTTTCCTCTTAAGAGCATCTTGTGCGCCCTTTTTACTCGACAGGTTTAGTTGAGAAGGAGATTTATCTTGGTGAAGAAAATTACTATAAAGTGTTTCGATATAGTCATAATAGAGATTAAAGACAATCGAACAGCCTGGGCCAAGAGTATCACTTCCAACGACCAAATGAGAAACTTCTTTTGGTACAGCAGATAGTTCGACAGTTTTATCAAAATCAAAAGCACAGCTATATGTTGTTTCATCTTTTTTGTTGGTAGCGACAGATGTAATCCATTTTGAGATCCATTCGTCAACTTCTCTTTCTTCTTCAGGAGCAGGAGTAGGAATAGGAGTATCTAGGCGTAATTCTGCTAATTTTCTTACTATAACTTCTTCTGTATTATTGATTTTATTAATAGAATCAACCGGATTCATATTATCCTCATAATAATAGTGAGAAGTAATTATATACTGTAAACAATTTTTATGCTAATAATTCTTGTTAGTAAGATAATTCAATCCGCCTTCGAGACCTAATGTAATTAAAGATTAATTGAAAAGCTCCTAAAATAGTAAACCATTTATCAAAAATAAGGAACGAGGAAAAGAAAAGGACCTAAAGGACAACAATAACGGTTATTGTTTGTCCTTTAGGTCCTTTTGGTCCTTTTTTTCAGGACGAAGTTTATTTATTCACCAAAATAATCCCCGCGTCAACGTCGACTTTCTTAAGTTCGAACATGCCAATGGGGGAGAGGCTTTCGCCGTATATTTTGGGGCTTTTGCAGAATTTAGAGGTGTTGTGGCAGATGGGGATTACGGGCATCTGGCTCATCAAGAACTCTTCAGCTTGTGATAGAAGCTCATCGCGCACAGCTTCATCTACAGCAGCATCAGACCTATTGAGAAGCTCAATATAGTGGGGATGCTCCCAGTGAGTGCCGTTAAAGCTTGCTGTTGCATACTTTAGGAACTCTAGGTTGTAGATGGGGTCGTGATAGAAGGTGTACCATGTAAGGCCTGCAACGTCAAATTCGCCACTTGCTACGCGTTTTAGGTGGGCATTCCAGTCGCTAGAGCTTAAGGTAATCTTCACACCAAACGTTTTTTGCCATTCCTGCTGCACAGCTTCGGCGATAGACTTTTCGCGAGGATCAGACATATGGCAGAGGGTGATTTCAGGAAGGTTGTCTAAAGTAAGGTTAAGCTCCTTTACGCCTTCATTAAATAAAACGCGAGCTTCATCAGAAGCGTTGTCCTTAAAAAAGGGCTGCTGCATAAACGTAAGCGTTTCTGGAAGCAGCGAAAACGCTGGGCGCTCTCCACCCTGTAGTAGGTGCTCAACAAGCTCCTGGCGATTTATTGCCATAGCAAAGGCCTGCCTTACTTTTACAGACTGTAAAAGTGGATGCTCAACATTAACTTCTAGCCAGCTTACGCTGCCTATTGGACGCTGCTCAAGCTTCTTACATTCTTTTAGGCGAGGAATTGCTTCAAGAGCAAGGGTGCCAAATGGGTCGCCCACCCAGTCAAGCTCTCCCGTTTCAAACATATTAAGAGCCGTTAGTGGATCTTCGATAATCGGAAAGCTTAAAGACTGAACGGAAACTGCATTAGAATCCCAGTAGCGTTCATTCTTTGCTAAAACAAGCTCAGAGCGGTGCTTCCACTGACTCAACACAAAGGGGCCATTTGTGACATAGTCAGGGCCTGCGTCGTTATGCCAATCGGGATTTTTTTCTACCACAGCCTTGCAGACAGGGGAGTAAAGAGGGTTTGAGGTAAGTTCTATAAAGTAGGGCGCAGGGTGCTCTAGAGTTACTACGAGGGTAGCAGCATCTTGAGCTTTAATACCAACTTCTTCAATCTTCACTTCACCCATACGTGCATCTCGGGCATTTTTAATACAGTAAAAGGCATATGAATATGCTGTTGGAGAATCTGGGTATAGGTTACTTAGCCAGGAATATTCAAAGTCATACGCAGTCACTGGCATGCCGTTAGACCATGTTGCAGGGCGTAAATGAAAGGTGTATGTGCACTTATCTTCAGAGACTTCATAGCTTTTTGCAACAGCAGGCGCTGGCCTTCCCTGGCTATCCATGCGCATAAGGCCTTCAAATAGCTCACGAATGGCAATTTGGGAAATGCGGTTTCCGGCCTTTCGTGGGTCCATTGAAATAGGTTCGCTTTGTAAATAGAGCCGCACCTTTTTTTGGTCGGATTTTGTATCCGTTGGCTGTGTGTTTTCCTGCTGTCCTTTGCACGATGTTACAGCAATTAGCAACGTACACGTTGCCAAAAGTGTTTGACGTATAGAT
>JAYRNE010000330.1:0-3953 GCA_041912355.1 Chlamydiales bacterium | reverse complement strand
CGTTCCGCATAAAAATACCTGGACCTTTTTACAAATGTCCAAACTCGAGAAAAAAGAACTAAGGGACATAAAAATGTCCCCTAGTTCTTTTTCGTACGATTGCACCATAGCTACCTCGTCGAATAGTCTTTACCACCACGCGCTGAGCTCACATATCAAGGGCAAAGTGTAAAAAATTTCCTTAAACCATACTGTAAGTAAACATAAAAATTTTATTGACTTTAACCGAGTGCTTTAATATAATTCCTTTAACATTTACCAAGGAATTGAATGTATGCATGTAAGTTTTACTGATAATACCTCCCCAACTCGCTGCCATGAAGATCAGGTACACCAAAGAAAATCCCTGCGATTTGCACCACAAACCCAAACGTCTACCTATAATGCATATGAGACAATACGAACATCTATACCCCACCCAGTTCCTACAAAGGAAGGTAGCCCCCTTGACAAAAAGAAGGTTGCTCGACTTAAACCCACCTCTCTGAATACGCTTACTAACTGCTATAAGCTGCCAAGTGTAAGCGAACTAGTTGATGCAACGGTAGCTTATATAAGGCGTATTAGCATAAACGGCAACTTTACCACCTTTGGCAAGACAAATTATCTTCAGGACATGCTCTCTCACATTATTAACGAAGTTGCAACCAAAAAGGGAGACTCTACACTTTTTCTTGCTACCTTAAAAGAGTACCTCTTACCACGTCCTATTTCCAAATTAGAAACGCAGAAAGAGCTTAAAGCTAGCTACCAAGAGCAGCAAAAAGAAAAAGAAAAAAATCCAGCAAGTCGCTTTTATAACAGCCACATAGCAGAATGGTCCTATGATGCTTTTAAAGACTTCTGCCATGACTGTTTAATAGGCATTGAAACAGTAGGAGAGTTTACACTCCGCTACCCTAGTGGGAACCTACTTCTTGAGGAGTTTCTCTCGGGCAAGTGGAAAAAAGGTAGCGTACGATATGTGCAAGATGGCCACCTCACCCAAATAGAGGTAGAAAAACTGACCTCCATTCTTACCACCCTTTTAGAAAAGCGGGCAGACACTTCAGCACTCTTTAACCACTTCTTTAACCAAACACACCCATCCATACTCTATCGCCTCTATGAATATGTGCTAAACCTGTTTAAATAAAGAGGCTATTGAAAAAGTTGGCGCAGGCACTTTTTGGCTATTTCCAGGCAACCGGCAGCTAAAGCCATCGGTCCATTCATCTCCAAAAAAAAGATAGACCTTATTATCTAGCTTAGGTACTGTCTAAGAAAAAAAACAGGAGATAGTCTATGTACATAGCCCAATACACCTCTAAAACAGCCGAAAACCTGGTACTAGGTATTCCAAAAGCGGGACTTCATTTTACAAAAGCAGCCCTTTATACCGCTACAGGGGTTGCTGCATCAATTTTTTCTGCTCTTACACTTGGCCTAAGTAAAAAAATAAACGACAAGGCAGATAATGCATGTTACTCAAAAGTATTAATAACCCTCCCATTTTTGGCCGTTGGCCGCGTGATCAACCCAAACTATCAGGGTCATGATGATGGTGATGGCATCTTTACTAAAACATTTGCACAACCTATTAGTATAAAAGCTCAGGAAGCAAGTGGCAGCAAAAACTTTTTCACTCGCCATGTGATTAGCCGCCTTGCGTATGCAGCATCTAGCGTAGTGACCTTTGCAGCGCGTGTTGCTGATTTTGCACTCGGCATTATACTTGCAGCAGTGAGCGTATTTCCCCTCTTTTGCCGAGTAGAAACGCTAAACACGCTTGCATTAAAGCATCTTTCATCAACACAACTTATTGGTGATCTCTGCCGTAACGTTCGTGGCATCATTAACCCCCAACAGTTTCGAATACAGTATACACAGGTATAATTACCTACGTCGAGGGGCCAGCAGCCACACCCCGAGAGGAGTTCTTATTCTTTCCCTCATACGTTAGAATAAGAATTCCTCTTAAGTTGAATCTATTCGAGCCAAAACTGGGCTATGAAAAAATCTCCTTCTCCTTTCCCATCGTTCATATCGTTATATCGTTCTCATCGTTGAAACAGCCATAAGCTTGTAGTAAATCTCAACGATAGAAACGATATAACGATATGAACGATGGCGAAAATACAAATTTCCCAGGGATTTAGGTTATAATCAAAGTCAAAAAAAACAGAACATGTGAGATCGGCTGGCGCCGGCAAGATAGGGAGGATATAAAGAAGAAAAATGGGATCATTATTATAACATTTCTTCTGTAAAAATATGCAAACTTTTGACAGCCAAAGCCATAACTCTACTGTGAAAGTTATTTAGGAACATTTTCAGTAAAGACTATGTTTTTGCTGAAGGGGTGGTTTTCGGCATACGCAGCAAGGCTACTTTCAGGGCCGAGAATAAGGATATTTGAACTTGCAAGATCTACCTTAAAAAATTTGCCCTTATTTTGACCTACTCCTAAAAGACAGTATTCGCCCGTCTGAGGCACTTGCTCGGAGCCGATGATACCTTGTACACCCCCAATTAAGACACGCACACTCCCATAACAGCCAACGTGATGATTTCTATACACGCGAATTTCCTGGTTAATTTTGCCAGGATCTAGAAGCCTTACACGTCTGATACGTCCAAGCAAAGCACCTATCTCAGGCAGAGTAACATCTACCTTTTTTTCTTTTACCAATCGCTCATAAATAGCAAAAACCCTTGCAAGCTGGGCCTTACATCTAGAATCCTTTGGCAAGGCTTTATCAACAAAAATAGCAACTAGCGGATTTATATATATGTCTCGCGGCCTTTCACCTTCTTTCCACAAGTTAGGCCGCAGCTGAACTAATTTTATTATGATATCTTCGAATATCGTCGCTGCACGGTTTAGGTTAAACCCAGTAGGTGCTAAAGACTTTAACGAAGCCAAAAAAGCTTCTTCTGGATTACGCGATTTTTCGATATCGCGAATCATCACTTCGATATCTTCATCGCTCATGTCAAATAGCTCAATAATCTTTGCTTTAAGGGGTTCTAATAATTTGGGATTAATCTCCTGTTGGGGCAGACGAACAACTTCGCGATGGCCAGCCATAGCTCCACCCTCAAATTCAAGACGACCTTCGCGCCTAAGAACACTTTCACCACAACGCAAAAAGCCATCTTCTAAAACCGCATGCTCATTTGCCCGAACAATCCCGTGGGCGACATAGTCACTCTTATACAACCCCTCCCACTCAGATAATCGCTCTAACTGCCTAGCCTTTAGTTCTTTATCGAACTTTTTTGGCTCGCCTGGCTCTGATAGCGGTGGTGTGCCTGCTGGATGTATTTCCATACACAAATCCCTCTCTAAAACGATTATATCATCAAAGTAAATTTTATTACAATATAGAGAGTTGTAACAAATAACTCTCACCTTAAGATGAATTTTTTTTGACCAATTAAAATAGGTTTCGGCTATACTTAAGCAGTCTATTCTTTACCAAGGAGTTTTACCATGACTCTTCCCCCTGATCTACAGCAGGCGCTCTATCAAACTGGCCTAAACGGCCTTCAGACAAATTGGGGTATTCCCGAAGTTATAGTACCGCTTAACGCAAGCGAACGGGTGCATATGTATAACCATCCGATAGCATCTACTGTTATGCCTTCAACGAAAGAAGATCGCGACGCCTTTATCAAACAGTTTTGTTTAAGCGTACTCCAAAGTGTAGCTTCAAATATGGTATGTAAGAGCCTTGATCAGGCATTTCAAGAGCTAACTATAAATGAAACACCCATCTTTCGTGAGGGTCTTCAAGAGCTTGAGTTGCCAGACTTTGAAATAGACGAAGAATTTACATTTACAGATGAGCAGGATATTGTCCAAGAGCCCTCTTCTAATAATGATACTAGCTCAAACTCTCAAAGCGTACCAGAATCAACCATACCAGAAGCAACTCACGATCCGTCAAATAAGACAATGCAAAAAATTG
>JAYRNE010000329.1:0-2785 GCA_041912355.1 Chlamydiales bacterium | reverse complement strand
TACTGCCCCGCACTCCAAAACCTTCGGTCATTTTAATTGGTCAATTTTGGCGGCTAAGATAAAGTCATTAATCGATAGTCCCTTAATCTTATGAGTAAAGAGCGTCACCTTGACTTTGCCCCAGCTGAGTAGAATGTCAGGGTGGTGGCCTTCAACTTCTGCGAGCTTGCCTATGGCTACAGTAAAATCTAAAGCCTCTTTAAAGTTCATAAAATGAAATTCACGCTCTATCTGATGATCGTCCACGACCTTCCAGTCGCTATGTAGCGAGGGGAGGAGGGTGGCAATTTCGGCTTGCTTGAGTGGGGATGTGCCCTTAGCGCAAGGTTCGCATTTTTGCTTACTAAGATCTGCCATATAGCCTCATTTAAACATTTTTATTGATAAAATACCTTAAGTGTCGTATGAGGAAGGTTAACAAAGGAGTAACCAATGAAGATCGGAGAGAGCCAAAACATTGCAAGACAAACCTTCCAGGACCTCGAAACACTAAAGTCCACATTAACCCAACGTGAGGGCAATGTCAACCCTGATGATCTCAAAAACCTTATCCTTAAGCTTCAGCATGAAGCTAACCAGATGACTACAGCAATAAAAAAAGCACAAGCTACTCTTGATGATCAGCTAAAAGGCAGCTTTACGACTATTATGGATCAAATTCGCGCTACAGACACCTTTAAGCAAGGCCTTGGAGAGCATCAGAACCTTCTTGTAGGCGTCTTTAACCGCATTACAAATCTCATTGGCGACACTAAGTTTAAGTCAAAAGTTACTAAAACTGAACACGAACGCTTGGATTAAAGAAAACTACATGCTACACTTTTAGCATGAAAGTTGACTCTAACACCTTTATACACGATCTTCTAGAGCGCATAGAAAAGCATCCTGCAGGCTTTATTTTTATTGCCTTTAGCGCACCATGTGAAGCTACACCCCCTATTAAGCGCGTACGCATACGGCCACTTACTATTAAGGAGACCCTGCACTATCAAATAGAGTCCTTCACGAAGACGCAGAGCTTTAGCATAAATGTGTCGCCAAATGAGCTTAAAAGTGAACTTAGAAAGGCCTTTTCAAATTTTACCCAAGCACTTATTCGCTTTATAGGCGAAGAGGTGCATGCCCACGTGCAAGATGGCCACATTTCCTATAAGACAACAAGCCATAAAAAGGTCTTTTTGCAGGACCTTTCTCATAATAGACAAAAAAACTACGAACTTTCCGAAAAAGAGCCAACAGATGTGCTGATTGCTCTCGGGATACAGTCAAAAGAGGGAAAGGTTCTGCGCGATAAGTTCGATAAGTTTAAGCAGATTAACCGCTTTTTAGAGATTGTAAACGACATCCGCTCTGAACTTTCTGAACATCCCCATGTGATAGACTTTGGCTGTGGCAAGGCCTACCTTACCTTTGCTCTTTATAACATGCTTCAAAATGGGACAATTATTGGCATAGACGCTCGGGCCGACGTTATACAAAAGTGCGAGGCATTAAAAGAAGCAATTAATGCTAAAAATCTGCACTTTAAACAAATGCGAATTGAAGAATACACCCATAAAGGCCCTGTAGACATGGTTTTAGCGCTTCATGCTTGTGACACAGCAACTGATGCTGCCCTTGCAAAAGCCGTAAGCCTACAAGCAGAAGTTATCTTAGTTGCCCCTTGCTGCCAGCATGAAGTGGCAAAGCAAATCCAAAAGGAAGCGTTTCCGCTACTCTTACAGCACGGCCTTATTAAAGAACGCTTTTCTGCCCTTGTTACAGACGCCCTAAGAGCCGAAATCCTAAACCAGCTTGGCTACTCGGTAGACCTTATAGAGTTCGTAGACCCTGAGCACACCCCAAAAAACCTCCTCATCCGCGCCACCCGCAAAAAGAATGCTTCAGTACCTGATTGGAGGGCCTATAATGAGATGAAAAAGGCTTTGGGCGTTAGTATTACACTGGAAAGGTTGTTGGGCTTAATGTAAAAAGGACCAAAAGAACTACATTAACCGTTATTGCTGTCCTTTAGGTCCTTTTGGTCCCTTTGGTCCTTTTGTCCTTTTGGTCCTTTTTATTTAATGATCACTTAAGTCCAAATAGGAAAAAAAGATAGCCCGCCAAACAAATATACCCATCATCTGAAAATGACCCCAAGGAGATAAGGGAAAGGGACATCACTGTAAAGGTGCTGGTGTGCGGGCTTTGGATAAAGCCAACTTCAAAAGCTCCTATAAGTAATAAAAGGGGGTTAAGCACACGAAATACTGAATAGTACTGCTCATAAAAAGGCGCGCGGGCAATCCACACTCGTAGCTTTTCTAGGCAGGTTGTAAGGACTCTACATACACCTTCGAGAAAACTAGAGGCGACCTTTAACTTCTTATGCGTGTCAAAGAGCCAGAGAGGCTCATCAAAAAGTAAAAGACTTGCAAGCGCAATTATGAGAAAGCATATTGGCAGGCTCACCCAGAGCGTAGAAAATATCCATAAGGGCAAGCTGAGTAAAAAGATAAGAAAAGCACATAGCGAAGAGCCATAAAGCTGCGTAATTTCAAAGAGGGTTATGGCTTCAAAGCGGTCAAGGTTAAGCTTCAGTTCATTTGTCTTTTCTAAAAAGGTCCGTCGTTTCATATCTACTCCAAGTATTCTTATATCTATGACAACTTTCCCTATTTTTCTCAATAGAAAGGACGTATTTAGAGCTTTCCAGCATACTCCTGCTTAATCTGCTCAATGATTTGGGAGACAGATTCAAGTTCGCAAAAATGTAGCTCTATAGCACTTTGCTTTTCTTTTATAG
>JAYRNE010000328.1:0-5822 GCA_041912355.1 Chlamydiales bacterium | reverse complement strand
CTCCATAGTCACTTCCATAAGATACTGTGCCACGTATAGCCCCGCTTGCAATAATTTGCCCCCTCTTTTTGCGAAAGAGCTTTGAAAGGCCTTTACGCTTTGGTGAAAAGGTGATTTTTGCTTTAGGGCGCTTTACTGAGAAGAACCTAATAGGTTGAAAGTTGTTGCATGAGTCTGAAAGTACAAGTGTAAGACGTGCTTTTTTCGTAAAAAATGCATCTTTGATAGTCTCTAAGGGTACAATTTCCTTTTTAGTCTTAAAGAAAATGTTAGGCCATATGGTAGCGTGTGTGTTTGAAGCAAACCCGTGGCCAGTAAAGTAAAAAAGTAAAATGTCATCTTTTTTAACAGTTCGTTTGTGGTACCACTCTTCAAGGTTTTTTGCGGTGACCTTGCTGCCATCAAGAACTGAAAGGGCAAGCTTTCTATGAGATGCTTTTGCAAAAAGGCGGACAGCATGCTTCATACGTTTTATATCGACTTTTGCAGAGTTATGAACCTTCTTTTCTGCTGTGTCGGCAATTACTATGGCGTGAAAAGTAGCTGCTGAGGCTAAGCTCTGAACGAGAAGTAAAGATAGGATATATTTTAACATAAGGCCCTCATTCCTGAAATAGTATACAGGATACTAAAATAAGAGGAGCTTTTTTTTTGCGCCTTGAGTATAGAAGGTTTTTTAGGAATTGTGAGGTCTTGATTGGATTTTCTAGCGGAGCACGAAGTATTAGCTCAGTGGCTATTGAACTATGGGCCTTTTGCACTCTTTGGTCTTTTGGCACTTGGCATTGTCGCTCTTCCAATCCCTGATGAGTCTCTCATGGTTCTTTCTGGCGTATTGATGTTTAAAGGCTCACTTCAAATTGTCCCTACACTTTTAGCTGCATATGCCGGCAGTATGACGGGTATTACGATAAGCTTCGTAATTGGCAAGACGTTTGGTAAGTACATCATTCGTCGTTTTGGGGGATGGCTTGGCGTAACTGATGAGAAAATTCATAGGGCCTACGACCAGTTTCACCACTTTGGCAAGTGGGCGCTCTTTTTTGGCTACTTTATACCTGGCATTCGCCATCTAACAGGCATCGTCGCAGGTTCTATAGGTCTTGAATATGGCTACTTTGCCCTTTTTGCCTATAGTGGGGCTTTTGTTTGGGCATCAGCTTTTATTTCGCTAGGATATTTCTTTGGGAGCTACTGGGTAGAGGTTACTGAATGGGCGGAAATCTATGTAGACCAGCTTGTTATTGCTGCATTAATCGCCTTTGTCGTCTATCTTCGTCTCCGATCTAGGCCCAGTTAAGTATTACCTTTTCAGCTTCTTTCGATTTCATGGCTTGAATGGCCGTTTCAAATTCTTCCGGGCTAAAGGTGTGGGTGATGAGGGGAGTGACATCTAGCCCCTCTTGCAAGAGGGCGATAACTTTATGCCAGGTTTTAAACATCTCACGGCCGTAGATGCCTTTTAGGTAGAGGCTTTTAAAGATTATCTTAGTGGCGTCTACAGTGGTCTTTGAGGGGAGTATGCCAAGAAGGGCTATTTGACCTCCGGGGCTCATCACTTCAATCATCTCATCAAGAGCTGATTGGGCACCAGACATTTCAAAGCCTACGCGAAATCCTTCGTCTATATGAAGTTCCTGCATAACCTCTGAAAGCTTTTGCTTTTTCGTGTTTACGGCCTTTGTTACGCCAATAGAGCGGGCAAGTTCTAACCGCTTTTCATTAACGTCTGTAACTACAATCTTATTGGCACCTACTTTTTTTGCAATGAGGGCCGCCATAAGCCCTATAGAGCCTGCGCCAGTGATAAGCACATCTTCTCCGACTAGGTCAAAAGAAAGGGCAGTGTGAGCCGCGTTTCCTAAGGGGTCAAGTATTGTAGCTACATCGTCAGGTATTTCTGGGGGTATTTTGAACGCGTTGAAGGCAGGAAGTACGAGGTACTCTGCAAAGCAGCCTGGCCTATTTACCCCAAGACCTTGGGTGTTTGGGCATAGATGAAAGGTCCCTGAATGGCAAAAGCGGCAGTGGCCACAGACGATATGGCCTTCCCCAGAGACTCTATCACCTTTTGAAAACCCTTTTACGTTTTTTCCAATGTCTGCAACAGTACCATAAAATTCATGACCCGTTGTCATCGGTACAGGAATAGTTTTTTCGGCCCATTCATCCCAATCGTAGATGTGAAGGTCGGTCCCGCAAAAGGATGTCTTTTTTACTTTTATAAGAAGGTCATCGGGCCCCATTTGGGGCATTGGGGCATCGTAGAGCCATAGGCCGGGGCGTTTATGGAGTTTTCCTATTGCCTTCATAGTATTTTTAACTCTTTGCCTACTTTTTCGAAGGCGTTTATTGCTCTATCTAGATGCTCTTTTTCATGGCCAGCTGACATCTGCGTGCGGATGCGCGCTCTATCTTTAGGTACGACAGGGTAGCTAAAGCTAATTACATAAATCCCTTCATCTAAAAGGTGCTTTGCCATTTTTTCTGCCAGGGAAGCATCTCCGAGCATTATGGGAATTATAGGGTGCGAGCCGGGGATAAGGGTAAACCCAAGTTTCTGCATGCTCTCTCTAAAGTAGCGGCTATTTTCATGCAGTTTCTTTCGTAAGTGTTGGCTTAATTCAACGATATCAAGCACTTTAAGAGTGGTAGCTGCAATGACAGGCATTAGCGAATTAGAAAATAGGTAGGGTCTTGAGCGCTGTCTCAGCCATTCTGTTATGACTTTAGGGGCAGCTGTATAGCCGCCGGATGCGCCACCAAGAGCCTTTCCAAGGGTGCCAGTGAGGATGTCTACTTTATCCATGACATTGCATGCTTCATGTGAGCCTCGGCCCTGTTCACCGACAAAGCCTGTAGCATGAGAGTCATCAACCATAACAAGGGCGTCGTATTTTTCTGCTAAGTCGCATATGCCCTGTAGGTTCGCTAGTATGCCATCCATGGAGAAGACGCCATCTGTAGCTATAAGGCGATAGCGTGAGCCCTCTGCTTCTTTTAGCTTAGCTTCTAAATCGCGCATGTCGTTGTTATTGTAGCGAAAGCGCTTTGCTTTACAAAGGCGTATACCATCGATGATGCTTGCATGGTTGAGAGCATCGCTAAAGACTGCATCTTCTTCAGAAAGGAGTGCTTCAAAGAGCCCACCATTTGCATCAAAGCAAGAGGAGTAGAGCACTGCGTCCTCTTTTCCAAGAAAATCGCTTATGCGCCTTTCCAGTGTTTTGTGAATATCTTGCGTGCCGCAGATAAAGCGAACAGATGACATGCCAAACCCGTGAATTTCTAGCTCTTTTTGGGCGGTGTGTATAAGTTCGTGGTTATTAGAAAGGCCAAGGTAGTTATTGGCACAAAGGTTAATCACTTCACGGCCATCTGCAAGGCGAATTACGGCCTCTTGTGGCGAGGTGATAATGCGCTCTTGTTTAAAGAGTCCTTGTGTTTTTAGCTCTTCTGTCTCTTTCGCCAGCTGTTGAAAAAATTTCTGCTTCATATTAGGATTAATAGCAGAAATAAGGATATTTATGGAATGCTGGAATTGTGGGGCAAAACTAGACCTACCTGATGGCAGAGTAAGTTTTAGAGCCTCCTGCGACGCGTGTCAGGCCGATCTTCACTCGTGCAAAAACTGTAAATACTATAAAATTGGCCTTCCCAACGACTGCATGGTTCCTGGCACAGACTACATTGCCGATAGGGCCAAAAGCAACTTCTGCGAAGAGTTTTCTATTCTTGGAAAGCGTGTTGCCGTTAAGAACGACGATGCCAAAAAGCGCTTTGACGACTTGTTTAAGTGAAAAAAAAGGCCTGAAAGGCCGAAATATCATAGCCTAGGTCGGAGCGTAGCGGAGGCCTAGGAATTCGAGGATAACCTTATCTAGAGCCCTGTAAGGGCGACATAATTGGCCACAGGCCTAGTGCCTAGAAACGATTGTGTCGCCCTTACAGGGCTCTGGATATGTTTTATGCTGGTTACCTAGGCCTCCGCTTGCGCTCCGACCTAGGCTATGATATTTCGGCCTTTCAGGCCTTTTTTCATAAGATAGAGAGAGTTTTGCTTAACTTGGTTTTTTCCAGCGGCTCTTTGAGCTATTCTGGATTTCGTTTTCTAGGTGCTCGGCAAGCTCGGGAGATTGCTTTTCTAGCCACTCGCGAAGGCGGTTTGTGATTTTGCGAAGGTCTGCTGTATAGACCTCTTCAGTTTTAGCCTGTGGGTTAGCATGAAAGCTGCCAAGGTCGATAAACATTGCTGTTGTGCCTATGAGGCCAGCATTTTTGTGTAGATCTGGGTCAGAGTCCTGAATGCCCTTTTTGCTGCGCTGTACCATTAAGGCAACTATTGAGCTTACTGCTTTTTTGGCAGAGTCTAGATCTTTAGAGGCAATCCAGCTGCCAAGTTTTGGGTAGATAAGGTCTATTCGCTTTTGGAGGATAAAGCCATAATCGCTTAAGTTTATTGTGTGTTTGCGGCCTAGTTTGTCAAAAAGCGTGACTTCCTGGTTGATGCCGAGAGTAGGGAGTATTTCCATGGCGATGATGCCGCACTCATCTTTAAGGTTCTTTGCAGCAATCTTATAGCTATTTAATGTATCGCTAATTTTTTTGTAGCGCTTATCTAAAGCCTGCTGTCTTGAAGTATTAAGAGCTTCAGGTAGTGGGATTTTGGCAATCCAGCCCACAGGCTGGAGGTGATAGCACTTATAGAGCTTAAGTACGTGCTTTTTGTCTTCACTAATAAATGCATAAGCCTGTGATCCTTTACCTAAGTAGCGAAAATTCTGGGAGCAAATAGCGGCAATTTGCTTTTTTTCGTCTTTTGAAGGAGCAGGAAGCTGCCATTCGCTAGTTATGGGAAAGGTATTCTTAATTTTAGAGACGCTAAAGCCATCTGAGAGCCAGTAGTAGCTCACCCGCACGCAAATAACGAGCAGCAAAATCCAAAGAAGATGGGAAAGGCGGGGAAATGACTTTTTTGTTGTGGGTTGTGATTTCATGGAATAATGATAGCAAGAGGAGGCTCTTAAGGCAAGGCTCTACTTTACATGAGACTTAAGCTTAATAATATCTCCATCTACAGTAAAAGCGCCATAGCCTGCATGGTGGATGAGCTTTGGCCTAGTTTTTGTGGGGTGCACCCAGGCCTTAACTACTTCTAGAATGAAGATGTTGTATTTTTTGGCCATTTTGGTGTCTATTACCTTACACTCAAGGTTTGCGTAGCAGTCAGTAAGAAGGGGTGAAAGCACTGTAGATGCCGGCTCGTGGTTGATCTTAAATTTAGAGAATTTATTTACATCCCGACCGGAAACATTGCCTACATCTCTAACAAGTACAACTTGTTCTTTTGTGGGGATATTAACCACGCACTCTTTTGTCTTTTTTATGATGTCAAAGGTGTAATTCTGATCGCTTATCACGCAGGCAAGTATTGGAGGCTCAAAATCAATCATCATATGCCACGACATGGTCATGACATTAGGTATTCCTTCATAAGAGGTCGACACCATAACGACTGGTCCCTGTTCAATAATTTGATATACCTTACCTAGCTGTAGAGTTTTTTTGGCCATACGTTACCTTGCTATTTTTTTTGCATCCTAGCGACAAGTACAGTTTCGCTAAAGGAAAATTCCTACCCATCATTTACCAAAACAACAGGATATGCCACAATGTGGCCTCAAGTTAGAACATGTGCCGAAGGCTAGAGGCCTTCTGCCAAGAACTGAAGGTGAATTATGAGCAATAAGCTGCGTGTTGGGGTGTTGTGTGGTGGCGTTTCATGTGAGCATGAAGTGTCGTTAGTCTCTGCAAAAAATGTG
>JAYRNE010000327.1:0-2891 GCA_041912355.1 Chlamydiales bacterium | reverse complement strand
GTCCTCTTTAACTACTGGGCGTATGATAATCATGGCATCATCTCGACTACAGTTTTTTCAATGATGTTCATAATTGGCAAAATGTCATCCACTTTCATAGCGGCAACAGGCAGCAAAAAGCGCGCGCGGACAGGGTTACTGCCTGCCACAAAGCTCATAACGCCATTTGCAAAGAGCTTTTGTACAAATGCCTTTACAATAGCATCTGAGCCATCAAAAGGTGTAAAGCCAATCATCGAACCAGTTCCATAAGGACCATGAAGGACATTGTACTTTTTATGAAGACGAATAAGCTCACTCGTCATAACCTTATTAAGAGTCGCAATCTTGCCATTGGATCCGAAAAAGTTGTTATTAATTGCATACTCGATCATCGCTTTTGATGCGCGTACTGCAGATGTCGAGGCAGTAAACGTCTGGCTAAGAAGCCCAGGGCCCGGGCTAAAGTCGTTGTTATAGAGAGTAGCACATACGCACGCAACTTTGCCAATAGTGGCAATATCGACAAGACCTTCTAGGCCAAGTTGCTGAAAGGCAAAAAGGCTTTCTGTACGCATAAATGTCTGCACTTCGTCAGCCCATACAGCTATATTATGGGCTTTTAACACCTGAATAAGGGCTTTAAAAAATTCGCTCGGCGCTGTCCAGAACCCACCTTCACCTTGTACTAGCTCCATGCACATGACAGCATGCTGTTTTGGGTAGCGCTTGATATGGCTTTTTAAGACATCAACAGCACGTTTAGTACTTTCTTGAGGATTTTTTTCATCATAAAAGGGGATATAGTCTACTGTTACAGTAACTGGAAGCCCTTCTCGAAAGCCGGGCTTGTCAGTAATCTGAGAAAGGGCAAGAGTTCTTCCTGCAAAAGCACGTTCAAAGGCAAGTATTCGAGTAGCCGGATGATTCTTTTGAAAGCATATTTTTAAACAGTTTTCACAGGCCATTGCCCCTGATGTTGTTAAAAAGCAGTGGTCAAATCCTGATAGTTCAGCATAAAGCTTCATAAGCTCTAAAGAGTCCTTATTTTGCTGAAGGTTTCCCTGCATTACAGTGTCGCTATAAGCCCCTTGTAGGCATGCATCGATAACAGTAGGAGAGCTATGACCAAAGTAGTGAACGCCAATTCCAGAGATAAGGTCATACTTACAGCTTCCGTCAAGAAGCTCCACGAGGGGACCTGAGCCAAGCCCACTTCCTATATAAGGAAAGAAAAGGGGATGGCCACGTAAAGCCTCAAAATCTTCTAAAAGCTCGTTATAATGGGCAGCAAGCGCACTCTGTGGTGCCTCTTGCCCATGAAACTCCTTTTGGGCGTCAGCTAGCGCAGCGAGTATGAGAGCTCTTGCTTCTTTAAGGCGAGGGTCATTTAGAAACCTATCCACTTTTAACAAGGCTATCTCCTACAGGGCTATTATGGTTTTTGGTAGATCAAAGACATATTCACCAGCGCCAAGGCGCATAAGTAACAGGGCAGCAAGCTTTGCTCTTTGTGGCAGGCTATCAACTAAGAGAAACTCATTGTGTGTGTGGATGTTGCCACCTGTTGGGCCGAGGGTATCCACTGTTGAAAGCCCACAAGCTGATAAGAAGTTGCCATCACAAGCGCCACGAGAAGGTTTAGTGCCAAACTTCATGTTAAGGTCTTTAGAACACGTTCCAAGCCACTCTAAAATCTTCTCGGTGCCAAAATCGACCATCTTTGGAGGATTTACCCCTTCTTCATGCAGCTGCATGAAGATGCCATCTCGAACAGAATGCTTTATGACAAGCTCTTCTATTTTCTTTTTGGCATGCGCTAACATATCAGGCTTTGCTGCGCGAACATTAATTCGTAGAACTGCTAAGTCTGGAACTACATTAAAGCCAGCTCCAGAACGAACCTCGCCACAGTTTACAATAACATGCTCATCAAAGTTTTCTGCCTCGTCACCATTTGGTTTTAGAGTATTTAACTTCTCTAGCTCTACGATAAAAGGTGCTATAGCAAAGAGGCTAGAGCGCCCTTTAGCAAAATCGCGCCCAGCGTGAGCCGCCTTTCCACGAACTACAAGTGTAAGCTTCATGGAACCTGCTCGCGATGAAACTACTGAGCCATCAGTGTGAGAGGGTTCAAATAGTAGGCCAAGAGAGGTACGGCTTGCAGCTTCCTGAAAAAGGCTGTGAGATCCTGGTGAGCCAATTTCTTCATCAGGATTTATAATCACTTCCCATCCAATTTTATGGGCGTAAGGCGACTTTTCTAAAGCCTGCAGGGCTGTAAGCATTACCACAAGCCCTCCTTTCATATCACATACGCCAGGACCTAAAAGTCTAAGGCCATCTTCTTCCACAACTTTTTGAAAACTTGAAGACTTTGGATAGACAGTATCCATGTGGCCTGCTAGAAGTATCTTGATCGGAGCATCAGGGCGCTTTACAATGTGTAAAGCCTTACCTAAGGCGATTGTATTTTTATTTCCATGTTCATCTACAACGCTATGTGGAGCAACATCTACCTCTTTCATCTCGCCGCCAAGCACCTCAAAGCTCTTTTTAAGTGCCCGCATCTGCTCTTCAAGGCCTTTGTAGTTATGGAAGTGGCTATTAATATTACCCCAAGCCACAACGAGATCTTTCATATGTTCACGCTGATGGTCAATCCACTGTAAGTAGGGAAGAAAATGTTCCATAGTTCCACCTTTTTGGCTAAAACCTCACTATACATTATTTTAATTCTCTTGCAAAGGAGAAAAAGAAAGGGACATAAATGACATCGGCTAATTAACCGCATGGGCAATAACGCTGCGGGCACGGGCTCGGGCACGGGCACGAGTGCCTGAGGCTTTTTGTGAAATGACAACGAGAATGGTACTTTTCCGCAAAAGCGTTATCCACTCGTGCCCGTGCCC
>JAYRNE010000326.1:0-2316 GCA_041912355.1 Chlamydiales bacterium | reverse complement strand
CTCGAGTTTGGACATTTGTAAAAAGGTCCAGGTATTTTTATGCGGAACGTCTTAGATGTAAAGCCTTCGGGCACGGGCACGAGTGCATAACGTTTTTGCGGAAAAATACCGTTCTCGTCATCTTTTCACAAGAAGCTTCATGCACTCGTGCCCGAGCCCGTGCCCGTGCCCGAACGTTCACCCCCAATACAGCATGTGCAGCAATACTTCTACAAATGTCCAAACTTTTAGCAAAAGTGTAGGAGGTCATCAAACTGGGCAACTATATGAAGGTATTTACTTACTGCATACTTCGGAGATGGGTATAGGATCAAGCTAATCCTATATGATTATATACTTGGTTCGTGAGGATGTTGCCTTTGATATTCTATAAAGTAATCAGCTTGTGCAACACGGGCATCAATATCGAAGTCTGAAAAAATTCTAAGTAAGTTTAGCGTATTTTTGGGGTCGTGATGTTTTGCGATTCTGCGTAAGTCTATGGCTTCTCGTTCATCTTTATAGATTCCGCCAATTCCTTGTTGTGCCATTCTTGACATATACATAAGCGCAATAAGATGGCTACGATCAATGCTTAACAGCGCTTGAAGGTGAAGGTTTAGTTTTGGACGATCTTCAAAAGCTTTGTTAATAAGGGCGCATGACCTAGCTTCTTCTTTAGCATGGTGTAAAACTTCTCCTAGAAAGAGGCATGTAAGGGGATGGTTGGGATCTATGGTATATGCTTTTTCTAAATGCTCACGAGCTTGTCCTAAATTACCAAAACGAACAAATAAGAGTTCACCGAGGCAGGTTAAGGCAAGGGTATTATTGCCATCAATTTGTATAGCTTTTGTAAATAGCTCGTAAGACCTGTTTTGATCGCGATCTCTTAGAGCAGTTCCCAAAAGTACGAGTATCTCTACATTCTCTGGAGCAAGGGCCAGGGCTGCTTCAAGCTCGGTTATAAGTTCGATTTTTATTTCATAGTGCATAATCCGGGGAATGAGAGAAAAGAGTGAGCGCATACATTCTGCATAAACAAAACCTGTTGATGGGTTTTCTTGTAAAGCTCTTTTGGCAAGTTCTACAGCTTCTTCACATAGAGTTGTATTGCTGTTCTGCTCGGCTTCTTGGCGTAAAATTTGTGCTAATATGATTAATGCGTCAAGATTGCGAGGGTTTGTTCTAAGAACTTCTCTAAGATGCAGTTTGCTACTTTTCGAAGTGTCAATTTTTTGCGATATTGAAATAAACTTGCGGTTTAGGCTGTTTAATAATCCGTCGCTATTTATATCATTTTCTAAAAGTAATCTATCTAATTTTTGTGTTAAACCAACTGGATTCATAAAAATGCTGCTTTGTTATTTTTATGAATAAGTTTATGCTCTCGCTCTCTTTTCAGCAAGAAAAGAAAAGAGGCCTAAAAGGGCCCCTCTAACTATTTGCCTTTCTTTCGTCAGTGCTAGCTACTCAAAAAGCTGCAAAGATACAACTTGGTTTGTATGGGTAAGAATAAGTTCCGTTAAGCAGGAAAGAAAAAGCTCTTCGGCCTTTTGGGGGCCTAATGTGGCTACAGGAAAGTCAAATGCTCCTATGTTACAATCAAAAATGCGAAAAATTGATTGGTTGGGCTGGTAGCTATTTTTATGGGCTGTAATTGTGATCTGATGTCCGCCTATATATATCTTTTTTTCAGATTGACCTGTGATGTATTTGAAACTTAAACATCCTACTCCCAAGCTCTCTTTCTGCCATTCACTAAGAGCTATCATCTCTTTGACGGATTTATGAACGGTCTCTTCTGTTGCAAGGTTATCTCTTCGAAAATAGATCCGCTTCTGTTTTGCTTCATGCGATGTAAACAAATGAGATACCTGCTTAAACCGATCAGTAGCTTTTATGGTTCCAAACTCCATCTTTGCTAGTAGGGAAGCTAGGGGTAAGTGTAAAGATGTCCGCTGCTCTTTAGCTATGCGCTGAGAAATGCCAGCACATATACCCTCAGAGAGATTGTCTCCTTTATAAAGGCCTTGGTGCATTTCCTGAACTATGTAGGGCTGCCACTTTTTTATAAACGAAAAATCAAGGTCTCTGATTTTGATTGCACCCTCTTTTTTACACTCAGAACGAAATGCGACTACACGCTCCTCAAATTCCTTCATTGTAATTGCATTTGTTACAACACTTACTACGGCGTCCCTTATGCAGCTAAAAATAAATGGTTCGAGATTTGTGAAGGCTTCATCCTTAGCTTTATTTAATAAGGCTTCTTTAAAAATTTTAGGTAGGGTGGGGTCATTTTGTATATCGTTAAATGCTGGTGTTTTAGAATGT
>JAYRNE010000325.1:0-1651 GCA_041912355.1 Chlamydiales bacterium | reverse complement strand
ATGCAGGCAAAGTGTCACATGAAGCTACAAGCCAGGCCGTGAATGAAAAGACGCTCTTTCAAATTGGCAGCATAACAAAATCATTTACTGCGGCAGTTGTGCTTCAGCTAGAAAAAGAAGATACACTCAAGCTGCAAGATACCCTTGAAAGCTATTTGCCACAATATCCAAAGTGGGGAAAGTGTCGCCTTGATACTCTCTTAAATATGACAAGCTGCTTACCAAACTACTCTGATACGCCTTTTTTCAATGTGGCTGCAGTTCAAACACCTGAAAAGGTCTATTCTAATGAATCATTAATAGATTTTGTCTATCCTAAACTTGCTTTTACGCCCCCTTTACGAAATGGCTATTTTTATTCTAATACCGGTTACGTACTTGTAGACATGATCGTTGAAAAGACAACAGGGCATACATTTAAGCAAGAACTAGAAAATCGCTTGCTTAAGCCTTGCGGTCTAAAAAACACCTTTTATCCTGTGCCAAACCTTGCCCAAGAGCAGTTTGAACGTATGGCGCATGGGTATCAGTATAATATCTACGATAATCCTCCACTTGTTGGGGCTGACGTAAAAAAAATGAACCTAAGCTGGGCGGGAGCCGCTGGGGCTCTTGTGTCGACCACCGAAGATGTGGTAAAGTGGGTTGAGAGTTTATTCATAGGCAATCTTCTTGATGAATCGCAAAAGAAAAAGCTCCTTGCACTCCACTCCACAAAAACGGGCAAGCCAGTTTCTGCTCTAACTGAAGATGATCCAGGCGGGTTTGGTCTTGGAGTAACATCAAAGTTTGCAGCAAAAGATTCATCGGATGCTATCAAAGAATCTTTTTGGTTTTATGAAGGACAAACCATGGGTTTTCGCGCGCTCTACATATATGTTCCTTCTACAAATATCATTATTGCTTGTGCATTCAATAGCTCTACAGATGGTCAAAATGATCATGCACATGAGCTTATAATAAAAGTATATAAAGCCTTCATGCAATCCCCCCTTCCCAGTCTGCCGCTAACTAAATAAAGTCCTTACATTTGCAGCTTTCTAGAATGAATTGACAAATAACCTCTATTTATGATAAAATATTTTTTGATTTTTTCGGAGGTTTGTTTGACTCATAAAATCTTAAGAGGTAGTCCGGTTCAGTCAGAAGCGCTAGAACTTCCTCCAGTAAAGCCGCCCTCTACAGTCACTTTGGTGGCCTTGAAGGTACTTGAGTTTCTTAAGGAAGCTGCCTTTCATACAGCCCTTACGGCTGTGAAAATTGTCGTTTTGCCCGTTGAGCTTGCAGCTATTGCGCTTGTGGCAAGTATTACTGCCTTTGCGGCAATCGGCCACGTTGCCGTGCGCTTAGCAGGTTACAAAGGGATTACTCCGCAGCAATTTTTAGGATCTTGCCTCTATGGCCTTACGGAGCTTGTAAAAATCACGCTCTTACTTGGTCTTCATCCAAAAGAAGAGGATATGCAGCTTGTAGATAGCAAGCCAGATAGCCCAAAGTGTGTGGTTATTACGCCGCGTGTACGAGGAGATTGTCCACCAATTCTGTATGCTCCAGGCTATTTAGATACTCCTGTTTCACTTAGGAAGACCTGCCGCAGAATTGCTGACATGGCAAATGCGCCTGTGTATATTGTCCATTATCGCTCCCTCTT
>JAYRNE010000324.1:0-5388 GCA_041912355.1 Chlamydiales bacterium | reverse complement strand
TGGTCTACCAAGGACCGCGTACCCTACATATGTTCTGAGATTCAGCCAAAGCTGTATGCATACATATCTGGCATCCTCAAAAATAACAAAGGTGAATTACTAGAAATTGGAGGCATGCCAGACCATATTCATTTGCTAGTTGAACTAAAGAACCTTGATAGATTTTCAGACGTCATTCGCGATATCAAAGCTTCCTCGTCTCTTTGGGTACACAAACAGTATTCAAAACTACGCAATTTCGCCTGGCAGGAGGGCTATGGCTCATTTTCCGTGAGTTTTTCTTCCCTTGAGCAGGTTCAAAAATACATTGAAAACCAAGCTAAGCATCATGCATCGATGTCATTTGAAGAAGAATACGTAACATTTTTGGATCGGCATAAAATTTCCTACGACTCGCGATTCGTCTTTGGCTGATCTTGTCTTGCCCCCACGGTTCATTACACGCTACCAGAGAGCACCTTAAGAGAGCCTGCGTGTTTCGCTGCTACCGCAGCTCCCTATCGTGGGGCAACCGTGTGTCCCCACGTTCCACTACAGCCCTACCGGGCTTCCATTACACGCGGGGCTAAAGCAGTGCTCCAGCTGCCGCTGGAAAAACAGGGCACTAATTCGCAGGAAATATTCACGTAATCATAATTCGAAAATCGTCGATTTTTTTATCCGAGACCGTGACGGGATGTTTTGTTGCCCTGGACGCTTTGCAAAACATCCGGTGTCAGTCTCAGATTGTGGCTATAAGCGTTATTCCTTCCTTGCAAAATACTTCCCCATATGAAATCATATTTTGCTACAAAAATGAGGTGGTCTATTGCCAAGAGTACATGCTGGTTCTATAGTATTTGATAATGTCTCCAAAAGCTATGGGGATGTGGTTGCTGTAAATAATGTCTCGTTTGAGATAGAGGGTGGCCAGTTTTTTTCTATACTGGGGCCAAGTGGGTGCGGTAAGACTACACTATTACGCCTTGTTGCGGGCTTTGAAAAGCCAGATTCTGGGCGCATTCTTATTGATGGCCAGGATATTACAGGCCTTCCGCCAAATCAGCGACCAGTAAACACAGTCTTCCAGCAGTATGCCCTTTTTCCTCACCTAAGCCTCTGGGAAAACATCGCTTTTGGGCTGCGCGTAGCCGGCCGCAAAGAGCATGATATTGACGAAGAGGTTGGCAAGATGCTGAAGCTCATTCAGCTAGAATCTAGCGCTCACAAAAAGCCTGATCAGATTAGTGGTGGCCAAAAACAGCGCGTCGCTATTGCAAGAGCTTTAATTAATAAGCCCCGAGTACTTTTACTTGATGAGCCACTTGCCGCTTTAGACCTAAAGCTTCGCCAGAAGATGCTCTTAGATCTTGACCTCATCCACGATGAAGTGGGCATTACCTTTATGTTTATCACCCACGATCAGACTGAAGCTATGGCAGTATCAGACCGTATAGCTGTGCTCCATCATGGTAGCGTAGAACAGATAGGCACACCCATACAGCTTTATGAGTCGCCAAAAAGTAGCTTTGTGGCAGCTTTTATTGGCGATACCAACTTCTTTGATGGGCGCGTTGTAAGCAAGGTCGATAAAGACTATAGCGAACTTGATATGGAAGATTTTCCTAATATCCTTTGCTTTAACGACAAACAGATTAACGTAGGGGAGCTTGTACACCTCAGTATACGCCCCGAAAAAATACGTATATCGCGCGAAAAGCCCGCTCTTAAACCGAACCACAACCTCTTTCCTGGGGTTATTGAAGACGTTGTCTATAAGGGCGATCACACCAAGTTCTGGGTGCGCTGTGAAGGGCAGCGTATAGGAGTATTTCAGCAGCATAGTAGGTTTTTATTAGACGAAAAGCCCCTATCTTGGAATGACGAGGTGTGGATTTACTGGCATGCTGATGATGGCTTTATGCTTGAGAAGTACTCTGCAAGAGACAAACTTGTTGAGGCTGTTCAAGAGGATGAGGTTGAAGTTCCAATAGACCTCATAGAGGGCTCTAAAGAATGAGAAAGCGCATTTTAGAAGAGTTCGGCATTACCATTCCTTCATACGCCTGGCTTGTGCTATTTTTTTTAATACCTACGATACTTGTTTTTGCTTATGCATTTAAGCCGTATGACAGTGTGCTTGGCGTGGGTGTGGGATGGACTGACAAAACGCTTATCTCTATTTTTGGTCCTGAATATGCCATTATATTTTGGCGTACCATTGCGTTAAGTGCATTAACGACTGTTGTCTGTTTGGCGCTTTCACTTCCTCTTGGATACTTTTTGGCAAGAGCCTCTTCTCGCATACAAAAGCTCTTTTTGCTCCTTGTGATTATGCCCTTTTGGAGCAGCTTTTTAGTGCGCATTTTTGCCTGGAAAACGCTGTTGCACCCCGAGGGCGTTTTGCGTAAAACCCTAACTTTTTTGCACATCATCGACGCAGACACCTTTTTGCTTTATAACATAGGGACTGTTCTTGTCGTGATGATCTACTCCTACCTTCCCTTTGCCATACTGCCTATTTATGCTCAGTCAGTAAAGTTTAACTATAACCTGATTGAAGCAGCCATGGACCTTGGGGCTACTGAGCGCTATGCTTTTTTTAAAGTGTTTCTTCCAGGAATTAGTAAGGGTATTTTAACAGCGGCGGTGCTTGTATTTATCCCTGCCATTGGGGCCTATGTCATTCCAGATGTTGTGGGTGGGACTTCAAGTGAAATGATAGGCAATAAAATTGCCCAGCGTATATTTGTAGACCGTAACCTCCCGCAGGCAAGTGCCTTGTCGAGCGTCTTATCCCTTGTAGTGCTTTTGCCAATAGCCATTTCAGCATACCTTCACTCGCGAGGAGAAAAGTGATATGAAGTCATCGCGCATTTCGCTTTACCTTGCAGCCTTTATCCTCTTTTTTCTCTACATGCCAATAGTTGTGCTTATTGCAAACTCATTTAATGAGTCGCGCTTTGGGGGAGTGTGGACAGGCTTTTCCTTAAAATGGTATTCAAAGCTTTGGGAAGAGCGCGCAATCTGGGTTGCTCTATCAAACTCACTTCTTATTGCCGCGTGCTCTACAGTAGTCGCAACGGTGCTTGGCACCCTTGCAGCGCTTTCGCTTTATAAATATAAGTCCCTTTTTCAAAAAAGCCACTATGGGCTTATCTATATACCTCTCATCATTCCTGATATCTTGATGGGGGTAAGCCTCCTTCTCTTTTTTGTTTCGTTGCAATGGTCTTTGGGTCTTTTTACCGTTTTTATTGCTCATACAACTTTTTGTATAAGTTATGTAGCCATGCTTGTAAGGGCGCGTCTTGCAAACTTTGACCACGCACTTGTTGAAGCGGCGTATGACCTTGGGGCTAATTCCTGGGATGTTTTTTATCGCGTGATGATTCCCTTTCTTTCGCCTGCAATACTTGCAGGGGCGCTTTTGTCTTTCACCTTGTCGATAGATGACTTTGTGATTACCTTTTTTGTAGTGGGCCCCGGCGTTACTACGTTGCCCATCTACGTTTACAGCATGATTAAGTTTGGCTCGCCGCCTCTTATAAATGCGCTGTCGACTATCCTTATTGTCGTAACATTTTGTATTGTTTGGCTATCCCATCACCTAAGTGAGAAAAAATGAGATTTCTACTACTTTTTTGTTTAGTATTAACAGCGTGCGGTGCAAAAAAGCCGGAGCTTCACATCTATTCTTGGGCTGACTATATAAAGCCTGAAATTGTGGAGCAGTTTGAAAAGGAGCATAACTGCACTGTCGTTATCGACACCTTTGATTCTAACGAGTCGATGTACGCCAAGCTTCGCTTAGGGGCGCGTGGGTATGATATTATTGTGCCAAGTAATTACTATGTGGAAATTATGGAACAGGCAGACATGCTGCAGCCTATTAATAAAGAGGCTCTACCAAATCTGCAGTATGTAAGTGATACCATCAAGAATATTATCGATAAAGAGACAATGCGCGTTGGCGTGCCCTATATGATGACCCCAACAGGCCTTGCCTGGAGAAAGGACCGTTTAAAGGACTTTACCTCAAGCTGGAATGTCTTTGCGAGTGCAGCTCTTAAAGGGCGCATGACAATGCTAAATGACCCGCGTGAAGCTATTGGTGCAGCACTAAAAATGAATGGCTATAGCGTAAATACAAAGAGTCTTGATGAGCTACAGATTGCCAAAAATCAGCTTCTTGCATGGAAGCCGCAGCTTGCAAAGTTTGAAAGCGAGCAGTATAAAAATGGCATCGCAAGCGGTGAGTACCTTGTAGTGCAGGGCTATAGTGGCGACATCCTACAGGTGATGCAAGAAAATAGTGAAGTAGGCTTTGCCTTGCCTCAAGAGGGCACTACCACATCGATTGACTTTCTTGTTATTCCTAAAGAGGCTGAAAAGGTGGCCCTGGCTCATGAGTTCATCAACTACCTCTACGAGCCCAAAGTCGCTGCCACGAACATGAACTTCACCTGCTACTTATGCCCTAACACTGAAGCCTTAAAGCTCATCGACGAAAGGTTAAAAAAGCTGTTTCAGGAGTTTTTACAAGAAGAGACCCTCAACAAAATAGAAATTATTCACGACTTAGGTACTTTCAACGAAGCCTATAATAAAGTGTGGGATGAGGTGAAATCTGGTACAGCATGAAGGTAACATACGATAGAGATCAGGTTCGCTACAAGCTCTACCAAGAAGCGGGCGATAAAGAAGAGGGCTATAACTGGCTCTTTTTTTCAGGAGGCCCTGGGGCGGACTGTCGCTACATGCAGGGGATCGCTGATCTTGTCAGGCTGCCTGGTAATGTCTGGCTTATTGATCTTCCCGGCAATGGAGATAACTTCTCAGATGACTATACCGATACCTTTGATGGCTGGTTTCAGCTTATTGATCGCGTGGTCAAGCGCTTTACGAACCCGATCTTCGTTGGCCATTCAGCAGGGGGCTTTTTTTCATTACTTTACCCAGAATTTGAAGAGTTGCTAAAGGGAGTTGTAATTTTTAACGCCGCGCCCAAATTTTGGGAGGAAGAGGCTGTAGCCTATTCTAAGCAATTTGACCTTCCAGACTACACTATTGAAATGGGCCAATTTCTTGAAAATCCGAATCAAGAGACCTTTCTTTCTGCCCTAAAGGCTTGTCTGCCCTACTATTTTTCAAAAGAAAACCTTGAAAAAGGGTCTCTTTTGTTGCAAATTCCCTTCAACTTTCGTCCTGCGCTCTGGGCCCAACATGCCGGTGCCGCTGGCAAACTCGATGCTAAATGGGTGCCCCAGAAAGTTCCTACCCTTATTATAAGTGGCAAACATGACTGCATGTGCCCTTATACACTTTTTGCAAATGATGGGCGTTTTAAAAGGGATAATATTACACTAAAGGTCTTTGAAACTGCAGGTCACTGCCCCTGGTTAGATG
>JAYRNE010000323.1:0-2206 GCA_041912355.1 Chlamydiales bacterium | reverse complement strand
GTCCTTTAGGTCCTTTTGGTCCCTTTGGTCCTTTCGTCCTTTTGGTCCTTTTCTCTATCGGATATGCTTAATCTTATTAAGCCCATTTAACGCCGCTACCCGATAGCCTTCAGCGTATGTCGGGTAGTTAAACACCTGGTCAATAAAGAAGTCTATGTGGGCATGAAAGTTCATAGCCACCTGACCGATGTGGATAACTTCAGTTGCACCGCGGCCTATAACGTGTACCCCCAAAAGCTCTAAGGTATCCGCGTGAAAGAGCAGTTTAAATAGGCCAATATTCGATCCATCAATATGCCCACGGGCAATTTCATAATAATAAGCGCGGCCTATTTCGTATCGAAAGCCAAGAGCTTTTAAGTCCTCTTCTGTGTAGCCACAGGTAGAGATCTCTGGAATACTATAGATACCCATAGGGTAGACACGAGGAAATAGGTGGGTTTCAACACCAAAGGGGTGACGTGCAGCAAGCCTTCCCTGCTCCATACTTGTTGAGCCCAAACAGGGCCCGCCAATTACATCCCCTACCGCATAGATGTGAGGCACGATAGTCTGAAAAAGGGCATTTACGGGAATGTATCCCTTACTATCAATAGTTAAGCCAGCATTCTGAAGCTGTAAGGCGTCGGCATTTGCCTGGCGTCCAAGGGCATATAAAAGCACCTCACCCTCTGTTGTAGTGCCATCTTTAAACTGGACAACAGCTTTATTCCCATCGCGCCAAACCTTTTCTGGCTCTTTATTTCCAAGCACCTTCAGACCTATCTCTGAAAGGGCTGTCTGCAAGTGCATACCTATTTCACTATCAAGAAGCGGAAGAATATGGTCACGTTTATCAACAATAGTAACCTGCGTGCCTAAAGCGGCAAAAAAGCTGGCATATTCAGAGCCAATAATACCGCCACCAAGCACTACCATGGTTTTAGGAACCCTGTTAAGTGCTAAAAGACTTGAAGAATCAACAATTACTTCCCCATCAAAGGGCACTTCGATAGGCCTACGAGGCTTTGAGCCTGTGGCGATGATAATGTAGCTGCCTACAATCTGATAGCGTATGCGATACTCTTCATCCATCACAATAAGCTGGTGAGGGTTTTCAAAGCGGGCGGTGCCAGTGATAAGCTGAATGTTATTCTTCTTAAACTGGCGAATCACCATATTTTTCTCCTCTTCTATCACCTTGTGAAGGCGAAAGTTAAGGTCCTGAATAGTTACTTCATGGATGGGGTGATCTTGGCCATAAAAGTTGCGGTTGTTAAAGTCTGTTAAGTTGACAATAGCCTCTCGAAGGGTTTTTGAGGGTATAGTACCAGAATAGAGGCACGCACCTCCTGGAAAGGGATCTTTTTCAATAACAACTACCTTTTTACCAAGCTTTGCGCCCTGTATTGCCGCTTTTTGTCCAGCAGGGCCTGATCCTACTATGACAAGATCTGCTTTTATCTCTTCCATGGGAAAAAACTCCTTCTTTCCCTTCTATATATATTTTAAAATTTAATTTAAATCCAAAAATGTAGTACACTAAGAATAGGAGACGAAAAATGGCAAAAATCGACTTTAGCAAGGTAGAAATAAACCTCTCCCAAGCTATGCACCAACTCTTTATAAAGAATTTAGCTGCAGGCAAGGAGAGCGCCTATAGAAGAGCCATTCTCTTTTATGGCTACCACCTGCCAAAGCCCGAACCTCCAGATTCTGTTATAGAAGCGATTAACGACTGGCGCGTAGAGAGAGCTCTCTCCGAGACGATTACAGAAGCAGAGCAAAACACCCTTTTACCTCCCCAACCCATACCGCCACTACCCGCACTAGACGAAGCAGCGGCAGAAGCTGTAATCCCCGAAAAAAAGTATGAGGTCTCTCCCCTCTACATTCTACGTAAACACCTTCTCTGGTTTATCCGTAAACGTGTTGCCAACATCTACAAACTTCTCGGCACAACAAAAGAAGAGGTAATAGGCTTACGCAAAAAGAAAGCGCACACCCCAGAAGAGCAAAAAAGAATTCTCGAAATCTTAGCCAAGGCCAACGAAATCAACGGCCGCCTCATGAAAAAGCTAGGCATCGACAGCGACGAAGCGCTCATCGAAAAAGAAGTAAAAAAGCAAAAGACGAAACACTTTAACATTCGCGAAAACTGGTTACCCTTATAGTATAACCATTCCAAAAAAAGGGCCAAAAGGACATAAAGGACCAAAAGGACATC
>JAYRNE010000322.1:0-6254 GCA_041912355.1 Chlamydiales bacterium | reverse complement strand
GCTCTGTCGTTTTAGAAAGAAGCTCTATAACTTTAGGCTTATCTCTTTTTGTAAGTGCGCGTTCCAAAAGAGAGTTTTCGAGCTTTGAAGGTGAATCAGCATGTACAGGATATGGTATAACATTCCTGATAGGAGGGACACTCACTAATCGACCTCCATGGTGTTAATCCTAAACATCCCTTTCTTAAGAAGCATTAATATAAGCGTAAAGGGGTGTGGCATGCCATCTTTGTCAAAGAGCGCACTTAGGTCCTTTTCTGGGGGCACGCACGGTGTAAGGGTGAGTTCTCTATCAGGGTTAGCAAGTAGCTCGAGGAGTCTTTTTTCACTTTCGGCTTCGTAGTATGCCTTTTTCGCTTTGTAGTCTGCTCTCGTCGGAAGGTGTTCTTTAATCCAGTTACATATTTGAAGGTATTCTTCTTTGTTAGTAAGGCTCTCTTTCGTGCGTTCCAAAACAATAAATGGGCTAGGATCAGCCACAAAAAAGAAGGTAACTATAGACCTAACTGATTGCGGGTAGCGTGTAAGGAGTATGTTTATCCCTTCTAGCTGCTTATCTTCTGGTAGGTTGCGCATAATGGCAGCATAGAGTGGGCGGTCGTTAAGTAGGAGTGCTGCTTCTAGGGGTGTTGTGGTCGTTGTGGCCCACTCTCTTATAAGTAGTGGGTTATTCTGGCAGAAGGTTATAAGCCCCTCTTTTTCAACCATGAGCTTTTGCATTAGAGGTGGTAGGTGCGCTGTTATCGTTTTAACAAGTTCAGTGTTATCATGGTCAATCGCAAGCCTTAGGCTAGTGCGCTGAGGTTGGGGAATGGCGTCAAAGGCAACTCGCAGTTCTTGCCGGGATGAAGTTCCAAAATAAAAGGGGTCAACGCCCGCGCTAATGAGAATGGCACCCACGGCAGCAAGCTCTTTGTGGGGAGCAATAAACTGTAGGAGAGACCTATCTGAAAGTAGTGTGCTCATATACTCTCTTTCAGATGCAAGCAAGAGAAGTTTATCAACTAATTTGTCCTCGACAGCCTGCTTGAATTCTCTTTTATAGAGCTTCTGGGCAAGTGCAGGATTTCGTGTTAAAGCGCGAGGGGTTTTACCAAAACTATCTACAGCAAAGAGGTTTGCAGCGGCTTTAAGTAATTTATCAGTAAGTTCCTCGTCACCGAGCTCTAGCGCATAGTGTAGGGGGGTTCTTTTTTGTGCATCTGGAGCTGATACATCAACCTGTTTTGCAAGAATCGCGTCGACTACTTTTTTGCGCTTCATGCGCACTGCAGCACTAAGGTGTTCTGGCGATGGAGTGTACCCCTTTTGAAGAATGTGTAGAGCTAGGCTTTCAGATTCTGGATTTTCTAAGATAGCCTCAAAGCACTTCTCTGAGCATCTCTTATGAAGGTTAGGGTATCTTTCTAGTAGGCGATAGAGTAGGTCAGGGTATTGCTCGCTTAATTTCGTAAACGTATCAAAAGAGGTGTGTAGGGTAGCTAGATGGTTGCGGTCTTTTTCTAAAAATGCCCGTACTTGAGCCTTTTCTTTATCTGCTATGGGGAGTAAAGAGTGAATCGAAAGTAGCTCTTCAAGAGCTTTTGCATCTTGATTTTCTAGGGCCTTTTTAAGTTCTACTTCAAAAAGTTTTTCAGCTATGGGGGTGCATTTTATTTTACATGCTTTTGCTGTGCGTGAAAGAGACGATCCTCCGTTCGCTATAAGGTTTAGAACAAAACTATGGTACTCTTTTTTGATCATATGCCGTTCAAAAATAGCATCTGGGCAGTGGGGAGCGGTGACTGCAAGGTGCCTTGCTGCAATACGTGGAAACTTGTTCCAAATAAGAGTATATTCATCAGCTGTAAGGGGTATTGAATGGCTGAGGAGTTCACTAATGCGGGTATGATTTCCAACCTGAACAAGATAGGCTACCTCATATGCGCTAAAGAGCCTCCGCACATCTTTATTATCACTCGTTCTTGCAAGCTCGAGTATGGTTATATTTTGTTTTGCAAAGACATTTGCGTTGCAAGAAAGGAGCTTTTCAATAAGTGCAAGATCAGCCTTTTTAATGATTTCTGCAAATACCGAGTAAGAAATCCTTTGAGCAAGTTCTGGATGGGAATTCAGTGATTCTATTGCAATCTCGGGCTGCTCTAAGCATAGTTCACAAAATTTAGTAGTTTTTTTAAGCTTTGATGAGGCGGGCATATCATCTATACGACTTGCCTTTTCTTCAGAAAAATCAGCAGGTGATTCTAGTAGTTCGCGTGCTCTTTCTACTGCTATTGGCTTATTTGGGTTTGGGTCGAGAAGCTTTTGGACAACTTGTATAGTTCTTGACTCTCTATCAGATGTCGTGTTAGTTGTCGATGGCTCTGGGAGTATAGCGTTGCCGGGCAAAAGGCTATTGTGCCCTAATGGATTCATGAATCCTCATAGTAGTGTAAAAAAATTAAAGTTTGTAGCGTAGGCTAACGCCTTCGCTACATTAGTTGCGCAATAGCAAGTTCTTGAAGAAGATCGATGTTGGTGGGGTCGCTCATTAGAGCCTTTTGCAGTCGCTCGACTTCAGTTTGTGGAGCGTTAGGTATTTCTAGTGGAGCCTTTTCTGCGCATAATTCCGCAAAGCTACCAAGGTCCCATTCAGCCTCATCCGCTAAAGCATTTAAGAGCTTAAGCTTTTTCGTGGATTCAACAGGTTGCGACTGGAACTGAGGTATCCCTATTTCAGCAATCTTCTGTTCTAGCTCTAAAAATTCAAAGCTTCCGCTATGTTTTGCTACTATAGCCTGAAGCTCTTCCCAGCGCTCTTGGGTAAGGGCATCTTTATTCAGTAAGATTGTTTCTGCTATTGCATGGCTGTTTTCTGTGCTTTCAAAAAGGGTTTTTGCTTTACGGAAGTAGAATTCAGCTCTGTCCAGGTTTATAAGGGTTTTATCGTATAGCTTTTCGCCTGTTTCTGAGGTGCGGTGCCAGCCATTTTGATAGATTACCCCAATGTTAAAGGCTGCATCACTAGAGACCTTTTTGAGTTTATCAAGAAAGGCGGCATCTCTAGAGCCCTTTTTAACTGCTTCTTCATGGGCAGCATCATTCTTTCTAATTGCATCTTCGTAAAGGGTAATAACTCCTTGGCGCTCTTCATCTCTTTGAACCGACCGTCCTTCAAGTAGGCATGCAAGGTTACAGGAAGATTCTAGACAGCCTGCAGCAATTGCTATTTTGTAGTAGTTTTCGGCCTCTTTTGGATTTGGGGGAACGTCATTCCAGCCTTCCTGGTAATAGACGGCCACTTCTTTTGGTGAGGCAGGTAGGTTTGGAAAGGCATTTGCACATGTGAGTAGCAAGTCAAAGGCTTCCTGGACGCGGTCTTCACTTTCGTAAATCTTAGCAAGGTGATACATGCCATCGGCATTTCCTGCTTCAGCTGCTTCTTTGTATAGGTTAGTAACTTCTTCAGGGTCATGATCTTCTGTCGCCGCCAGGTGATAAGCAATACAAGCCTTTAAAAAACCAAAAAATTGATCACCAATTTCTTTTCTTGGACGAATAGCAATTATTTTAAAGGTGGCTATTAAACGTGACTTTTCTTGATTATCTAACTCGCCGGCGTTATAGCGCTCAAAAAGATCTCCACTTACTTTAAATGCGGCTTTATAGTCGCGCTGTTTTGATCCTATATGGGTTTTAAGCTCTTTAAGGAGGTTGGTAGTATCTGTAGGTTCTTTAAGAGAGACGATATTTCTTCTAGATGCTCTTTGGCTTCTAGCAGGTCGTTGTTGTTCTTGAAATGCTCTTTCCCGGACTGCATCAAGTGCTCCATTCTTGGGTTTAGAACGTGGCTTTTCAACTGGAATATACTCTTCACTACTATGTTCTACGCCGACTCTTGATATAGTCATAAATAACCCTTAATTAATTCACTCAAATATACATTATACAGATAATTTACTGCAACCAATAATTGCTTCTGCTGGTATTTAGAGTGCAAATAATTATCCTCTTGCGACAATCTCTTTAAAGCTGTCAAGCGCGCTTATTTCTCGGGCGGCGCGTAAAAGCTTAGCAGAGACTGCAAGTAAACCAGGGTTAGCAGCTTGATTCCCACTAGCAAGCGTGCGAAGTTGCTCTATCTGCTCTTGAGAAAGACTTCCGATGGTGCTTTTAAGGTCGAGTATTGCCTTAATGATTGTTTTATACATGCCCGAATAGCTTTCGAGAGTTACTGCCTTATCATTACCCAGATTAAGAGCATTTTTATAGACTCTAGACTCTACTATGGCATTGATGATGACAGTATAGGCAAGGTTTTCACGAGGCTGAGCCACTTTGGCAATAAGGGCATATACATACTCGCTAACGTCCGCGTCAGTTACGCCTGCAAGGCTTTCATGGCTTACTTCAAAGGAGTTAGCAGGAGCATCAGCAGCAGGGACATTTTGCCTACTTGGCTTGATGATTTCTCGAAGTTGACTAAAGATGTCTTGCATCTCTTCGCAAGCTACTAGGTCAATGGCATAGCCATAAATTTCTTGGCCAATTTCATCCATTTCTTCTGAGAGCATCATTGTTTTTAGAAGCTCACTGTCTTTCCCACTAACGAGTTCTTTTGTGCTATGTAGCACACTAAAAAGTGCTATATAAAGATCGGGGCATGTCTCGACTGTGAGTTCTTGGCCATTCTCGCATATAATTCCCTGCACATCAGTAGAGCGTGCGGCAAGTTCAATAAGCGTACGAGCTACAGAGCGCTCTAAGAGGTTTTCACATATGCTTTCAGCATTTTGTAGGCCCTCTTCTAAAGTGCCATTATAAAGAGTATTGCGAATAGCTTCCTCTGTAACAGGCTCAATAGCGGCCTCAGCTGGCGGTAAGGCTCTAGCCTCAAGTCGATCCTGCATGCCACGAAGACGCTCCATAATAGCTTCAGCCTGGTCGCCAAATTCATCGGCATTTGCCTCAACGGTGGCAAAGGCAATGGCAATACGGGCATTAAGCGATTGTGGATCATCAAGTATTCCGGTATCTACTGCGTACTGCAGCTGAGTGAGCTGCTCAATAAAATCTCTATTAATCGCGGCCATAGTATCTCCCTTATAATTAAAGACAAATCTTAACAGATTAGGGTTGTTTTTGCCTAGTTTTTTATTTAAAAGTTAAGACCTTTTGTTCTAGTAGCGTCAAGATCAATGGAAAAGGCTTGGCAACAAGCGTATCGTCTAGTAGCCACTTTGATATCGCCTCACTTCGCTCCTCTTGTAGGGACTGAACTGGTGTTTGGCCCCATAGAGGTTCAACACCAAGTTCCCTTGTAAGGGCTTCAAGTTCGCTCTTATAGTTGGCAATTGTTTCTACTGATAGAGGAGCAGTTAGGGCTTTTTTGAATAGTTCATTCTGCTTTTGCTGAAGAGCGAGCTTTTTCTTTTTATGCTCTTCTTGTCCCTCCACATATCTTTTAAGGTGGCTCCTTGCCCAGCTGAGGTAGACTGATCTTGCCTGCTCATCGGCAAGAGAGCCTTTAAAATGGTCAAAAATCACAGCGGGATTATAGCGCTTGTGAAATGATGCAAGCAGGGTTTCTTGGGTCGGGGGGGCATTCTTAAAGCCACAGCTGTCATATCGGTTTAGATCAGCATTTTGTGCTGCGTCAACAAGCTGTAACTCTTGGCCAAGCGTTGCCTTCATGTACTTCACAGCATGTACGCCCTGGCCTTGACACACGTAGCTTTCATCAGTCATAGACTCTACGATAATCCCTCTCAACATCTGTAGCTGCTGGAGCATAGCATTTTCCATTGTAGGATCAATGCCAAGACAGTATTTCTGATAAAGCGTTCCCGCCGCTGCTCGATACTGAATGAAGCAGTAATAGGCTGCAAAGGCAAGTTCTGTAGCGATGCTGATTACGTTTTGCTCATAAACCTTCAGAGCTTTTGCTTTTTTTTCAACGTCTTCTATCTGTTGTATTTCGGTTTTTGTTTTTTGTAGATAGACAAGTATGTTGGAAAGAGAATCGCGAACGAGTTTATATTGCTCTTTAAAGGCCGGTGTTGTTGGATCTGGAGTCGCAGTAAAGTGCTCTTCTGTATTAACCTTTTTTAAGTAATAGGCAACGGCTTCTTTCACCTCTTGTGGCGTTTTTTCTCGGCCATCCACCATAATCTTTTGGTTAGGTTTTTGTGCCATAACTTCCATAAAGAGGTCTTCGAGCGTATTCAAATTTTGCTGGCCAACATCTATCGGGGTTGCATTCATAAGGCTCAAGT
>JAYRNE010000321.1:0-1510 GCA_041912355.1 Chlamydiales bacterium | reverse complement strand
GCCCATAGCGGCCGTAGCCATGCGTTTGAGCTGTTGCGCTGATCACAGTTACTTCATCATGAGCAAATTCATGGGCATGCTCTTTTAGCCAGGTATTTGTGGAATTGACAGTCGGTAAATGGTAATATCGTACTTTCATAATTTAAGGCCTCATGTTCTCAACGCGATACCTTACACGAATTGATTTTCGAGCGGTGTTTGTCATCATCATTCTGATGTGCATAAGCTGCCTTATTATTAGCTCATATTCTGGAAGCCCTCTTAGTGCTGATGCCTGTGAGGAGCCCTTTTTAACACCTATGGTTAAGACTCAAGTTCAGTGGTTTGGCATTGGCTGGCTTGTCTTTTTCTTCTTTGCGAGCTTCGACTATAACAAGCTTCGCGAGTATTCCTGGGTGCTCTATGTAGCAAGCATTATATCGCTAGTAGGACTTTTTTTTACAGAGCCCATTCAGAATGTTCACCGCTGGTACCGCATTTCGATAATTTCGCATAACTTCCAGCCCTCAGAGTATGCAAAGCTTGCTCTCGTTATTGCCTTAAGCTGGTTTTTGGAGCGTAGAGCGACCTCTTCAAGGAGCCTTGTAACAGCGCTTGGGGGGCTTTTAATCTTTATTATTCCCTTCGTATTGATACTCAAGCAGCCAGATTTGGGAACAGCTTTAGTTCTTTATCCCATGACGCTTGTGATTTTTTATTTCGGCGATATAGCCCCGTGGCTTGTTCGTGGGATGATGTGGCTTTCTTTTGTAGCCGTAACCGTTGTTTTTTTATTTTTCAGCGGAATCATCTCACACGAAGGCGCAAGGCCATTTTTCTTAAAGTTTATTAAAGAGTATCAGTATGAGCGGCTAAATCCTAATACGCACCACCAAAAGGCAGCAGCTACTGCTGTTGCTATTGGCGGCATTTCTGGGGTTGGCTTTCGCGAAAGTGAGTATACGCGCGGAGGTTCTTTGCCAGTGCCCTATACGGATTCTGCCTTTCCTGCCTTTGGCGAAGAGTTTGGCTTTATAGGACTTGCAGCAATGTTAGCACTTTTTTATGGGCTTATATACTGCAGCTTTCAGGTGAGTGCTGTTGCCAAAGATCCATTTGGAAGGCTCTTAGCTGCAGGCATTTCCGTCTTTTTGGCGGTTCATATTGCTGTGAATATTGGCATGATGTGCGGCTTACTTCCTATTACTGGAGTTCCTTTAGTGCTTGTAAGCTATGGAGGTTCTAGTGTAATTAGTACCATGATGGCACTTGGTATTTTACAGAGCATCTATAGCCGGAGGTTTATGTTCTAAATGGATCACTTTATTTTTACTCCAGGTGATTGGCTGGGCACAGGGCAGGTTACCTTTAGCATGAGCCCGGACCTACTTTATTTTCGCACAAAGTGGTCTTGCGCGCGGCCTGATAGCGAGACCTATCAGTGTACGCAGACTGTAGAAATTATAGGCGGTGACAGGATGGTAAACATCTTCACGATACGCCCTACGAGCAGTGAGAGCTTTAATATTGT
>JAYRNE010000320.1:0-7081 GCA_041912355.1 Chlamydiales bacterium | reverse complement strand
TCGGCATTCGCAACAATGGGCGTGTCTTCTCCTGCCGCAGCTTGGGCTTTATCTAAAGCTGAGCCTAGGCGGGTGACTGCTGTTGTTATTTTGTACATCTCCTCATTTAAGTAGGAGCGAAACTGGCGGGGAGTTGAAAGCTTGGCAAGCTCTTCGAGGCGCCCGCGCTGCTCACGCTGCCAGCTTTTGTCAAGGTGGTAGAGAACGCCGTAGTGGTTTACGTCGTTCATCATAACGTCCAGTTTCGTTAAAAGCCCTTGCGTTCTTAAGTAAAAGTCATCTGAGGTTAGTAGCTTGCCAAGTGTTCCATCACCCTTTGATACATTTGCTAAAAGTGTATTGGCTTGGTTCATTGTTCCTGCAATAGCGTCTACAAGTTTAAGCTCATTAGCTCTTGCTAGCATTGTGTTAAGCTCTTTACTTGCTCCTTGAAGAGCGTCTACTGTTGCATTAACATCTTCACGATTTTCTTTAACAAGGGTTGCAAGTACTTCCATCGTCTCTTCTGCTTTTACAGCTACGCTGTTAAGCTGATGAAAGGCATCTTCTAGTGAAGGAGCTTTTTTAGAGTAGATAACCTCATCGTAGGCTATGGGATTCGCTGTACGTGTTGTTGGTCTTCGCGGAACAATAGAAATAAAGCGCTCACCCATAAGGCCTGAGGTGCCTATCGTAATTTCGTCTGAGTCAAAGAGGGGAATGCTTGAGTCTATAGCAAGTGTAAGATCGTAAATGTAGAGATCATCAGGCCTGTCACTTGCAGTGCGCTCTTCTTCTGGCACCTGCTGGATGCGAGTAACCTGGCCTACAGGACGTCCTGCATAGGTAATACGTGTTCCTACGTTTACTTTTTCTATGTCATCAAAGCGCACGTGCACCTGGAATTTTCCATCTCCAAATGATGGGTGTAAAAAGAGAAGCGCCCAGAGGAGAAGTCCTAGGGCTAATGCAACTAGTGAGCCGATGGCTATATTTTTAGAGGCTTCAGGCATGGCTTAATACTTCCTTAAGTCTTTGTACGGGATTTTTGGGGATTAAATTTATATATTGTGGCGATATGATGGCATTTTGCAAAAATTCTCGAATAAGCGGATTTGTGCTTTGCAAAAAGCCTTCCTTGGTATCTAGCGTAACGATTTTACCCTCGTGGTGAAGGGCAAAAAGATCGCCAAGTGTTAACGCTGACTGTAGATCGTGCGTGACGATAATTGTTGTAGCTGAAAGCTCACTATGTGTTTCGCTAATAAGGTCATTGATCTGCATAGCTGTGATAGGGTCTAATCCTGTTGTAGGCTCATCGCAGAGCATAATCCTGGGGCGATAAATAAGAAGGCGAGCAAGGGCTGCCCTTCGTTTTTGACCACCGGAAAGTTCTGAAGGCATTCTCTTTTGCATCCCTTCTAGGCCTACTTTCTTTAGCGATTCATTTACCTGATCATCTATTTGGCTATCGCTAAAGTGATTTTCGTCATTATGTTCTTTTAGATAAAAGCCTACGTTATCGCCTACAGTGAGCGAGTCAAAAAGGGCTGAACTTTGAAAGAGCATGCCAAACTGGCGCATGAAGTGGGAGCGCTCTTGCTTTTTTAAAGAGCAGATGTTTACGCCATCTATTTCGATGATGCCCTTGTCAGGTGTTTCAAGGCCCGATATTTGGCGTAAGAGTACGCTTTTGCCAACTCCAGAGCGGCCTACAATAATCAGGGTCTTACCGGCAGGTATTTCTATACTTAAGCCTTTTAAAACCTGGGTGCCTTTATAGCTTTTCCACAAATCTTGAACGTTTATCATCTGACACCATTAGTAAAAAACATCCAGTAGAGGCTATTAAGAGCAAGTGTGAGCATAAAGTTTGCAAGAAGTATTGCTGAATAGCAGATAACCACGCTATTTGTTGTGCTCTTACCAACGCCAGCAGCCCCTCCTCGCGTGTTCATACCTCTAAAGCAGGAGATAGTTACAATAAGTAGCCCAAAGACAAACGATTTAGAAAAGCCTGAGATAAGGTCAAATGAGGTGATGTAGATGGGCATAGGATCAAAGAAGGCGTGTGGGGCCATGCCATACAGCTGTACGGCTACTAAATAGCCTCCTAGTATGCCCATAGCGCAGCTAAAGATTGTAAGGACAGGCACCATAAGCGACATGGCTATAAAGCGAGGTGCTACAAGGTAGCGAAGTGGGTCTACTGCCATGGACTTGAGGGCATCAATCTGCTCTGTCACGCGCATTGAGCCAAGTTCTGCTGTAATTGCAGCACCTACACGCCCTGTAATCATAAAGGCTGTAAGGATGGGGCCAAGTTCTACAATCATAGATTTCGCAACCATGATACCAGTTGTGCCAGTTAACCCCTTGTCAGAGAGCTGAAAGTAGGCCTGAGCTGCCAGCACCATGCCGGTAGAGAGCCCTGTAATGGCAATAACAGGAAGCGACATTACGCCAATATCAAATAGCTGGTTGCGCACGAGGTTCCACTTAGGGCGGTGAAATATCGCCCCTATAATAACCTGGTACACCATGATGACGTACTCGCCAATAGACTCTAAAATTCGTGTAACGCGTGACATAATAATTTTTTTAAGTTACTCGTGTATCTATGTAAAAGTCTATTATAATGAACTATTTAATTTATGAAAAGGACAAAAGGACCAAAAGGACTATTAATAACCGTTCTGGTTAGTCCTTTAGGTCCTTTATGTCTTTTTGGTCCTTTTTGGGGGGGCGAAGCTTACTTGCCAGCCTTTTTCTCTTTTTTAGCCGCGCGCTTGTCTTTCAGACTAGTTTGTGGCTTTTTCTTAGTTTCTTTTTTTGCGCCAATTCCTTTTGCCATAGGGGCCTCCTTTGTTTATGTGACCTATTCTACTCCTTTTGGTTTTTTTTGCCAGTGTTTGTAATGGCATCAAATCAGTATGGTGTATACCATTCTAAGTAAAATTCAAATTGGAGTTTCATGGTTTATTGTGTAAAGATTGACATATGTCACAAATTGTGGTACTATAAGGATAAGTATGAAGGATAGTTGGGAGGTATGGTTTGCACCAGCTGCGAAGAAACAGTACAAAAAACTCCATTTTAGTGGGCAGAAAAAACCCTCTATAATCGACTTAATAGATCTTCTTGTGATGGAGATACAGGGTTGCGGCCCAGAGAGAAGTGATTGGCCACACTACAGCAAGCTAGGGAAAGATACATACCACTGCCATTTGAAGAAGGGTCGGCCTACTTATGTCGCATGTTGGAGAGTAGTTGACGACAAGATAAAAAAAATAGAGGTATATTATGTTGGCACGCATGAGAACGCACCATACTAAGTGCAAAGAGTATATTGAGATTACCTTAGAGGTGCCTGGAAGTAGGAAATCCCATTATAAAATTCCCAATACAGATAAGGTTGTTGAGAGGCTCGATGCTTTTTTGCATAAGCTAGCGGATGTGCCAGAAGGTTCCGTACGGTGGGAAGAGCTCGCAAAAGAGCGTATCGCAAGATATAGTAAAGCTGGCATTGCTTTACGAGGTGCGCGTTATCGTGAAGGGCTTTCACAAAAAGAGCTAGCTCTGGCTTGCAAAATTACGCAAGACAATCTTTCCAGGATGGAAAATGGCAAGCGTGTGATCGGTGAAACTATTGCTAAGAGACTTGCTAAAGTCTTGAAGATAGACTATAGGCTTCTTCTTACTAACCCTAATTAGGATTTTTTTGCCACGCAGGATGCTTTTTAAGTTCGACATCGGCCATTTGCCTTGCAGCTTTGGGGTCGAGGCCTTGGGAGTGGATAAGATAGCCTGTCATGCCTTCCAGCACTTCGTTGTAGGGCTTAAGAGTGCCGTCGGGATGGGCACAGTGAATGCATATGTCTGATTGCATATTGCCACTTGGGCAGTCTTCGGCACGCTCTAAAGGCATTCCGCACGAGTTACAGGATTTACAGGTTTTTGCCATGTTATGTTCCTTTTTTTAGGGTGTTCATAAAATAGGTTATGAGTTCTTGCCCTTTAGCGTCTATAAGAGAGGTATTGGGTGCAAAAAGGTCCTTATGCATGAGGTAGTAGTGTACTAAGGCTAGCCAGCTATTTACAAGAAGGTGAAGGGGAACTTGCCTGAGGGCTCCTTTCTGAACATCATTTGAAAGGGCGGTTTCAAAAAACTGGGCGATGCCGGACTGTATAATAAAGACCTTGTTTCGAATGTCTGGTGGTAAGAGCGCGCCTTCTGCCACAAGTCTTGCATAGAAGGGCTCATACTCCTTAAGTATTTGAAGATGTGCTTTAAGTAGCTCTTGAAGGTTGGAAACCTTGGATAGCTCCATAAACCTTCTGCCAAGCTCAAAGCCAAAGTTATCTATGACACACCCTAAGAGAGCATCACGCGTAGGAAAATGCAAAAAAATAGTCCCATGAGCCAGATTTTGTTTTTTGGTAATATCTTCTGTTTTTGTTGCTAAAATACCCTTTTCAGCAAAAACCTCAAGCGCAGCTTCCAAAAGCTTTTTGCGCGTTTCTTCTTTTTGCTTAGCTCTTTTATTTTCTTTCATTTTTCTAGTCTAGCACGCTTGAGTAAAAACGTAAACTCTGCTTAAATCTTACTCCTCTAACCATAAAATAATAGGAGCATTTATGACAGCATGTAAACTTGGAATCGAAAGTTATGATAGCGTTTTTCAATATTTAATCTGTGAGGCATCACGTTGCCCTACTAAAAATTTTTCTGAAATAAATTTAGCAAGCCCAGAATGGATGGAGTATAATAAGACCCTGTGTGATATTGCAGAGGGCTGTAAAAAAGCATGTGGTTTTGCTACTGAATTTTTTTCATGTGTTAATGATACCTTTTGTACGAATGCATCTGCTGCGGTAAAAGAAATGGGACGGACAGTCTATATACTGAGTCAAGAAAGTGACAAAGCTAGTGCGCTTGCATTTCTGCCATGGGCTGCAGGAATAACTTTTGCCGGATTTGGTATTGCCAAATTAATTGACACTGTGGCCCCTAAAAATCGTGGTTTCACCGTGTTGTCTTACGCCTTTCATGGAGTAGGTGCTCTTGGTGCCATTGGCCTGTGGCACTCTGGTAGAACGTATTATGGTATTTAGGCTGAAGGCCTCTCATATAATGGCCTAGGGCAACGCCCTAGGTCTTGAGTTTAGACGTTTACCGCCCGAAGGGATTTGGGAGTGCGGGGCAGTATGCACCGCTCTTAATTTGGCCGTAAACCATAACATCGATAAGGTCCCATCATTCAATAACCCTCACGCTATGTCACGAGCGTATTGGCAAAAATCGCGTACATAATTTTAGGCTTTAAAAGTACTTTCCAATAAAGTGCGTGCATGAATTTAAAAGTGGTGCAAACTAGCCCGCACTCCATAGCCTTCGACAAATGTCCAGACTCGAGACCTAGCTTAAGACCTTCATCCAGATTTCTTTTATATGGGAGATATCTATTGCTTCATTTGGATAACGCTTTTTCCAGATTCCGAAGTTAGGGTTTGTTTGTTCAGTAGTATTTGGACCCCAAACCATGTCAATGAGATCTCTCGGGGCAAATGGCATCGCATAGGGGTCGGCTGCAATAACATCCGTAGCAATTCCTAAAGCAAGTGCCAATTTTTCAATATCATTTGGGTCGGTATTCTTTTCTGTAGCGGCGATAATTTTATCATAACAAGTTTTTATCGACTGTTTTATTTGTTGTTGGGTTGCTATCTCTTGATCGCTTCGTGCTATGCATTTGAAGTCAATAGCTACTAAAACGTGATACGTAATATCGTGTATACATTCTTTATCCGATAAAAGCGAATCATTTTCAAGAATTAAGGAGACAAATGGCAGATCACCTGCAATACCTATATCTTCTGCAATGTGTAAGTCGGGAAGTTGCATTTGTTGTCTCAATTTTTCCCACTGTTCATCGGGAACTTCTTTGTCTTTATACTTGGTGAATGTTTCTTTAACTAGTGTGTCTGAGACAAAGTCTACACCTAACCATTTGTATTTTGCTGCCAAATCTATTGTATACTGGTTGAGATACGTTCTAAGTCCGGTATCTCCTGAATAATTGTCATGCCACTGAGCTACAAATTTTTCCCATACTTTATCGTTTGTTGGTCTTTTTTTTATTTCAAATTTTCGATCATTAAAAAATTCATCAAATTCCTTAAAAAACGCGTCTATGTTTTCGGAAGACCAGCTCTTTCCCCATTTCGCTTTAAATAATTCTTTGCATGCTGCCATCTTGTCATACTGTTGCTGTTCTGGTTGTTTACTAAGCTGAAGTTCTTTCTCAAACTCACTCCTGAATAGGGGAATGAAATCTTTTTTAAACCAATCGGAAAAATCACCATAGCCTCTTTTGAATTCCTTTAAATCAACCATAACGTGCTCAACTTGCTCAACCCGTTTTACTTGTTCTTGCGACCAATTGGCATGTAATGCTTCACGGTCAGGCACACGAAAAATTTTGCCTTTTGGAGAATCTTGTAATGATATCCCTAAGTCATTGTAGAAATCGTTCGTTAATGATATTTTGATCGAGCTTAAGGTGGGTTCGATAGCCGGGTATATTTCATCATTTTTTGCCTTAGCTGCTGCTTCATCTTGGAATTCAGGGCGCAACAAAAACTCATAAATATAGCCCCCGTTTGGGTTTGGCACTCGAGATAGGCAAATCCATAAATTGCTATCTTTTTCTTTTAATTCAGCAGTCCTATCATCATGAAGTTGCGTAATTTTTTTGTCTTGTAGGCGAGTAGTTGTTGGCGATATTTGGTCGTCTAAGACTTTTTTTTCAACAGCGGCTGTCTTTTCTTCTAACGGTGTTTTTGTGTGGGCGGCTGCTGGGCTAGCAGCATACCCTGTTTCGGAACCAAGTTTATCAGGCTGAATCATAGGGCTCTCCTTATGATTTAACTCCATATAAGTTATTATAACATATAAATAATTTAAAATTTTTAGGTTATACTGTATGTTATCTCCTGTTTTAAACCTACAGAAAAAATTACCATTAACTGAAAATCCCATAAGATTAAATTTGCCATTATGGCAATAAATTACATGAATGCTATTCGTAAAACCAATTAT
>JAYRNE010000319.1:0-3589 GCA_041912355.1 Chlamydiales bacterium | reverse complement strand
TGGCTATGATGTGAATAGTGGCTTGAACCTGACAACTTTGCACTAAAGAGATTGGGGCTCGCACCAATGTCTAAATCAGGTCCTGTAGGGTTTATAAAGCCATAGACGTCATTCTTGACGAACTGTCTTGCCCACTTAATTTTGCCTGTTTCATAATGAATAGCAAGTAGCGAATCGCCGAGTTTAGCAGCAGGGAATGATACGGTGTTGGACGTTCCAACAAATAGAAGTTTCCGCTTTTTGTCTATTGCAGGTGTTGACCAAAAGCCAACGCCATAGCCTTCATTAGGCGTACTTGGCACTAAGGTCCAAGCCTGATTACCACTGTCAGCATAGAAAGCATTGAGGCTTCCGCGCACATTAACGCCAATTACGGCATTTTCAGCAGATTCCTCAAGAGACACCCCTATAATCACCAAGTTATCAACAATAACAGGAGATGATTCTACTGTTGCATAGCCAGTCAACTGTGCAGCAGAATCAATAACGGTGCTCCAGAGAACGTTATTGAAATTGGTCTTATCAAGCGCCCATAGAGTAAGATCAGAAGTCGCAACATAAACAGTTGTACCTGTTATAAGAGGAGCAGACTGAATTTCTCCACTAAGGGTAGTTTGTTGCAAAAGAGTTCCAGTTGCAGCATCTCGCGCAAATAGATTTCCTGAGACATCGCCATAGTAGACAATGCCAGCTTCATATGTGGGTGCTGACTGGACAGAGCTGTCAGCTGTAAAATTCCAAAGAACCTGCAAAGTAGCCACATTGTCAGGACCTATAGTACGCTCACAAGGGTTCACACGGCTATTTCGATAGTCGTGGTTAAGTGAGCGCCAGTTACATTCTTCTGCATATGAATTTGAGCTAATACTCAGAATCGCAAGTAGCGCTCCAAGTGATTTTTTAAAAGTACTCATTTGTTTTCCCTTACCTTTGAATAAATGTTTATTGTACATCTTGAGCGCATGATGGTATAAATGGCTCCGGCTTCACAAGCGGACACACACAGCATCCTCTATCTGGAACATCGACAAAGCATGGGAACTCTTTAGACGTTATAAACTTGTCGAGCACCTTGTTAAACTGCTTATAGGCAGTAACTTCTAGCTCATTACCCTTGCCTTCAAACTTGGCAAGCTTTGAATGCTTAATGTGATTATTCAGAAAAATGCCCGCACCGTTTGGTACTTGGGCATCAAGAGTACCAATGCAAACAAGAGTCTTTGCTCGAACATATGGAAGCAGTGGTCGTAGATCTTGAGTAAGTGTGTTGAAAATAATATTCTGCCAAACACCGTTCACTACTAGCTGAGTAGCAGCTTGGGCGCCTTGTGCCTGAGCATTTGCAAGAGGGCCACACTTACAATCTTCATTAAAGACTGTGAGAGGAAGATTCCAGCTAAAGTAATTATATGCTGTCTGTCTAAAACAGTCATCGCATCCTGGATTGACACATGTCTCAAAACAGAACTCATCCTGACACTCAACAGTATTCAAATTGTCATAAATCTGTGACATTGTGTATGCCGGATAGGGCCAGCAAATAGGCTGGCAGTTCGATGGATTGCAGCATGAAGCATCACCACCACAAGCAATTGATGGGTCACAAGCTGGATCAACAGCACAGTCATTTACAACATAAAGTCCTGGGCTTGAATTAACAAGAACTAGCTTTTTCACTTGTGATGGATGTAGTGTCGCATAGACAATACCAATAGATCCACCTACAGCATTACCTACAAGAACGATGTTTTGTGTAACGTTCAAAGCAGGATCTTGGAGCATAGCGTAAATGTCGTTTGCAAAAAGCTGATGGGTATAGTGAATGGAGTAGGGGCTAGTTACATCCGATCTTCCTGTGCCTCGTAAATCGATAGCAATTGTGCGGTAGCACTTAGAAAACTCTTCTTGCTGGCAGCGCCAAACATCGCTTGTTCCTTCAATTGGAGGAATAAATACGATTGTAGGGCTGTTTTCATGTCCTTCACCTTGAACTCTATAATAGAGGTTGGCTCCTGGCACATATTCTGGTGTTGGAGAACATGTAGAGGGGTCTATAATTGTTTCAGTTCTATCTGGTACAAAGATGCATCCTTCTTGCACATATGCGTTAGAACTACACACCTTTTCACAGCAGCGAGATGAATCTGTAGATTCCCCACAGCCTATAGAACATCTATGACTTTTGCTTTCGCATTTTGAACTGGCCATAAGATATGGCTGGAGTGAGAGCGTGAGCAATAGTGCAACACCTGCAGTAAATTTTGCAGCGATTCTTTTCAGGCAATACATACGTTCTCCTAAATTTTTGATGTAAACTAGAACGTATGTGAGACAATTTTATTTGTCAATCGTAAATTTTTGCACCAAGCAATCGATTAAGACAAGATGGCCGGCACTAGCACTTATCGCTACTATCGCGATCTTACCTTCAAAGAGCAGACTGTTTTCGGATACCCTGCTGTTAGGTTACGGTGCCCATCCTTTGTTACAAGCACCATGTCTTCGATGCGAACGCCCCCTACGTTGGGAAGGTAAATGCCAGGCTCTATTGTAATGCACATGCCAGGCTCTAAGTGACAGCTTGTGTTAGCCGCTCTCAAGTAAGGCTGTTCATGCGTTTCAAGCCCTATACCATGACCTAAACCGTGTAGGTAGTTTTTGCCATAGCCAGCTTTATCGATTATTTTTTTCGATACACCGTAGAGCTCGGCCGCTGTACGACCAGGCTTCACAGCCTTTATAGACTTTGTTTGGGCCTCAAGCACAATATTGTAAATTGCCTCCAATTTTTTGTGAGGCTTCCCATAGAAAAAGACGCGTGTCATATCTGAAGCATAGCCATTTACAACAACACCAATGTCCACGAGCACAATATCATTTGGAGAAAGCCTATCACTTCCGGCCCTATAGTGTGGCATCGATGAATTTTTCCCAAATGCTATGATTGAATCAAAAGAAAGAGCTTCACCACCATTTGCAAGCCAAAAAAGCTGAAGATCCTTTGCCACCTCTTCTTCTGAAACACCTGTATAAAGCCGCGTCTTAACAAAATCAAACCCTCTAAAGCAGAGTTGAATAGCCGCCTCTTGTGCCGCAACCTCTTTAGGCTCCTTTATAGCGCGAATCTTTTGCATGGGAGAATCAAGGGGAACAAGCTTGCTAGGAAGCTCTCCTGCCAGCTTAAGATAGGCTCCATAGGTAAGCGTGTCCTGACTAAAGCCTATACTCTTGGCCTTAGCCAAATAGTCAGTTAGCGCTGATGGCGCTAAGACCTTTATAGGAGACTCTTTTTCACATCGCTCTGAATAGCGATTATCCACAAAAAGAGCCGCCTCTTTTTTAGTAATAACAACCGTTCCAACAGTTACGTGAATACCTGTAAGGTAATAAAGGTCTATGGGATCGGTAATCAATAACGCATCCACGCCCCAATCTGAGAGAGCCTTTTGCACTCTCTTTACACGTTTTAGGCTCATTTAAATTTCTTCCCTAGTTCTTGCTTAGTTAGCATGGCAACAATTTTGTCTCCAACCGGACAGTAAAATGGATTAGAGCACTCAAGCAGTTTTTGCACAAGATGAACCGCTTG
>JAYRNE010000318.1:0-4924 GCA_041912355.1 Chlamydiales bacterium | reverse complement strand
CTTCCCACAGTTCCCTACGGTCACTGTGGGCTTTAATAAGTCGCCCTGGCGGGCTCTAAAACAAAAATGCTTTCCATGGAAGAGATATGGTCACAAGTGTAAAGAAATTTAGCTGTCGAAAACTAAAAGTTTTTGACAGCCTAGCTTAGGCCTGTTCTTTTTTAGCCTTGACATTTGGCATAGAGAAGAGTAAACGCTATAGAAACTTTACAGAAGGAAAAAGCGATGACTAGTGCTTCTCGGGCAAGTAGTTCAAGTTTTGTGGATAGTTCCTCACAGGTGGCAGATAGGGTGGTTGCGCTTAGGCCTGAAGATGCTGACAAGTTTGTTTCCTCTAGTGATGTTGTTGAGGTGAAGGCTAAGGAAATTTCTGATAAAATTGCTTCAATAGCCAAGTCATTGCAAGTAGCTAAAGATGCCCTAAAGCCTATTCAAGAACAGATAGAACGTCGCCAGGTAAAGGATATAAATAGATTTAGCGAGAAGCTAAAAGACCTTAATGCCGATCTTGATGCGATAAAAAGAATGCTACACGACCCTGTAGTAGGGATTGACAAGGAAATTTGCGCACTTGATACAAGAGAGGTGATTCCCGGTTTCTTGGACAGGGTGCTCACCCTTTCCCAAGAAGTAGAGCTTTTGACAAAGAGGGCATTTACACTTCTTGCACACACCCACTCCGAAAAGAATTGTGCCATTTTTCACACTCTTATGGATGAAAGGTCTGAAATTTGTTCGCTCTCTCTTTGTATGTTGGAGGAGCGCACAAACAAATCGCCTAACGTTAATCTATTTATCGAAAAAGTCGATGCTGTTATTACTCGCGCGTTTGAAATTTTGGCACCCCACTTTGTAAAGAGCTACAGTGAAGCTCAAGAATCAGAAGATAGAGATGCCTTCATAAATAGCGTAGGAAAACTAGAGCTTCTTTCGCATCAGGACAAATTAGAAAGACAAAAGCGTAAAGTCTCCCTTGCCCTTCTGAGGCACCTAGTTGACATTTCCTTGCGTGTAGGAGAGTACTGCTATGTTCTTGATGTTGTAAAACTATCCTTTAGGGTTCAGGTGCTGCAGCAGCTTCTTGAAGTGTTTAAAAAAGGTGTGGTGTCTAAAACGAGCGCTTTGCCTCAAGGAGCAATCGTTTTCAACGCAAAGTATAGCGTTACAAGGGTAACACCTCAAGATTTAGATGCCCTTAAAGAGGGTAAAGATAAAGAGTTTAGTGTCTGGAAGGATGCACCAACCACACCCTGGCTTAGCTACTCTGCAGGACGTGCCACCTACAAGGTAACAGGTGCGCTTGCGGATACTTTTGAAGATACGATTGGGCAGCCTCTTTCCGGACTCATCAAGAAGCTGAAGCGATTTCTTGAGGATGTCTCTAAGGGTCATCTCCAAGAAAATTCAGAGGAAGTCTTAACTCGCTATAAAATATGCCTAGACACGCTTGAAGGGAGCTATCGCGAGAGAAATGGTCTTCTCACTACACTCTGCAAAACAAAAATCGATGAACTTACAGGTACTATCCAAAATTACGCTTTAAGGTTGGACTATGCCTTTCAAGAGGCCCATTCACTTTATAAGCGTGCCTGTAAATCGGTAAGTCCTCAAGCAGCTTCTGTCTTTAAAGCTTTACAAACTTTAAAGGGAGAATACTCAAGTGTAGGCTCAGGCTCTATCATTAAGAAAACAACGGGTCTTTATGCCTCAAGTCTTGCTATGAAAGCTGTAGAGGCTCATCGGCCATCACAAGCCGCTTTAGCAAAACAGTTTGATGGCTCATTATGGCATATTGCAGATCTATTACGAGAGATTCATAGCAAAAAAGATCCTGAAATTCTTACGCTAACAGAGCTAGAAAAAAGAGTCCCACGAGCAATACTAAGCCAACGCTTTTTTGATTTAGGTGAGCTGTATCAACCAACTGATGACAAAAGCGAGCTTCCTGTAGCAGTTCTGTCGTTTATTATAAAGCGTATGTGCCGTTTTCTCTCTTTATCAAGTCCAAGTCATGATGTTGAACTTGAGCTTGTATTGAATGTGGTGAAAACTATACGTCTGCCACTTCTTACAAAAAGCCTCGACAACCATCCAGAAGTCATAAAGATTATGGACGATTATGAAGCTGCCTATGCTAGACGCCGCCTCGATTTTAAGCAGCCAGTAAAAATCATATTCTATGCCCTTAATGCTGCTTTTTTTAATGACGCTGTAGGTGACTATGCAAAAGCCTGGCAGAGATATATCGAGTATAAGCGCAAAAACCCTATTCAAGAGGTGATAGAAGTTCTAGAGGAGTGTCTAAAAGTTGCAGGCTATCCAGAGATCTATCCTGTTGTTGCTAACACAAGTATAGAGTCGTGGAAAGTTAAAAAGGTTCAAGAGTTTGAAGCAAAGCTGCAGCGAGATGCAAGGGAACTCTTCCCGGATGAGCTAGAGCTTGAGCGAAAGAAATCGCTCTTTACTTCCTTAGTTTTTCGTTTTAGCTCTACGGCTCGCTATGCTAAAAGCCCTGTTGAACAGGTTGAAGCATTAAAAGCTCTTTATAGGTTATTAACTATTGTAAAATATAAACCTCTTGTAGAGGGGGTTAAAGCAAGTCCACATGCCCTTAAGATGGTGTGCGAAAGTACTATTGAAAAAATCCTCGCATCGTCGTTCGTAGATGAATACCCAAACGGCGAGCTTCTTCTTGCTCCATTTGAACGTGAGCTTTTAGAAAGAGAGGTGGAAGCCTATCTTAAAAAGCCGACCGAGGCCCTATCAACACTACGCCTTGAGAAGGCGCTTATGAAGCTTCTCTTGGTTGAAAAGAAAATGGCAGAAGCTCTAGAGCGTACCTTTACAAATAAATTTGAATCGCAAGAGGCCTGTGATGGCTGGCTCCAAGATAAGCTAACACTTATAGAGCCACAATATAATCCCATGAACAAAGAGGGAAAGTAAGAGATGGAACCGCAAGATTTAATTCGTCCTAATGCGCTCGTCGTATATGACAGCCACTATCAGGAGAGCCAAGCGAACCTCAAGAGCGTTATTGCTGATTATACTGCCGTGCAGCCTCGCTTTTATTGGCGCTCTGATGTCAATGACGTTGACACAAGAGTGCTGCGTGCAGATGGTTTTGTAAGGCTGCTTGAAGGGAATGTAGAAACTTTAAACAAAGACCTACCAGCAATTGATGATTTAGTATCACTTAGTCAGCGAATGGAAAAGCTTATAGAGCTAGAAAAAGAGACGCTTTTACATGAAAGAAACGTGACGCGCGTAGAGATGCTGCGTATGAAGCGCTACCTTTTTGCTATACCAAAGCTTCACGAGGCTGTAATGCGTGTGAAAGGCGTTATTGAATCAGGAGGTAATCTCACCGAAAAAATTGGATTGCTTAAGGAGCATGCTCGATGGGGTATACTCAGTGTGCGCCATGAGGTGCCTGAAAACCCCTTTTTACAGCTACGTGATCAAGCCTTTGAGATGCTGGATATTTTTGATATGGGCTGTACTGCATTACAGAAAGAGGTTGACGAAGTTGTTGATCAAGAGGAGAAAAATGCAAAAAACACCCTTCTTGCTGAAGTTAAAACAGCTCTTAGCGAGTGCAGAAACCAGGTGGCAGTGCCAGAGCTTTTTGAAAAGCCAGCTTTAGAGGGAGATGTTCCACAGCATGTGCAAGAGGCATTTACGCGCTATATAGGCGTAAAACATGGGTTTCAATTCTGGTGGGATAGGACCTCTTGGAGATCTTGGGCGGGTTCTTTAGTCGGGTATCATAAAGAGCAGGGGGCTCGAGGTAAAGCGTTAGAAACTGTTCATGCACCAAGAAGTAAGGGCTCGCATGAGGAGTTAGAAGCGATGCTCTTTCAGGTCTTAAAAGGAGAAGAGGTTGGCCATTTAGAGCAACATAGAAGTATTGTTGCCACTCTTCAGCGTGATCTTAACGTGGCTCGGCGCGAAGTGTATACCGCCACTCCCGATGCAATTACTACTCCGCTAGTAAATAGCCTAAATGGCTTTGACTTTGAACTCATTGAGCAGCGTGGGATGATTGATCTTATTGCTAGCCTTCTTACGCCTCAAGCTTTTAGTGTACTTAAGGCCCACGCTGCCTTTAGGGCATGTATTTTGCCGAGGATGCCTTATCCTATACCTACCATTGATTCATTAGAAAATGCAACTCGCTACTTTATAGCGGCAGAGCGCCTATCACACATAAAAGAGCTACCAGAAGATACAATCGCCTATTGCAAGCAAAAGGCAGATATCCTTGCTAAACTCTTTAAGAAGCATGCTCTTGTTGCCATACAATGTACAGATGGTGAACAGGCAGTATGGAGCCATGTGGTTACCAAGGGAACTGTGGATGGGCTTTATTATGAGTTTGAAGATAAAGATGGGCTGCCAAGTGTGCTGAAGGCCTGCCTTACGAAGTGCGTTACACACGTCTTGTATTTACCGGTAAAGAAAAGCGATATCGGAAAGCTTGAGCTACTTATGCATGAAGTAAAGAAGCTTCCAGAATTTGCAACAAGCTACGAAGGTTCTCCTCAATTCAAAAAGGTAATCGATTGCTATAACGACAAATTTGTGGACGCCACGCGAAATCAAAGTCTAGAACGGGCAAAAGAGGTGGCCCTCTTTCTTATGCGAGAAACGGAAGGGAAACCCTTTAATGTCCTCACCCTTGCAAGAATCTGGCCGCGCACTATTGAATTTGCGGCAAGTGAGCAAGAGCCCCAATACCTCACCGAGTTTTTGCTGAGTAAGGTGCGATCTTATGAAAAGAAACAAGAGCCGCTCTTCTTATATGAGGGTTTTAGACAGGTAGCAAATTGGAATACAAAAGATGAAGCGGGCGTTGATACACTTTTAGCGCAAATGAACGTTGCTGTAAGTGAAGTTCGAGACCAATTTCCTACTCTTGAGG
>JAYRNE010000317.1:0-2747 GCA_041912355.1 Chlamydiales bacterium | reverse complement strand
GTAGCCTGTGTCACCACCTATTCTCCAGATGCGATCGATAGCCATATCTCTTGTCCCCACAAGATCTTGCTCTATCACGTTTGTTAAACAGCCCTCAACAGGCACTTGAATATACTTATTAACGCTCGGGTGAGACTCCTTTACTTCCCACGAGTCCATCCAAGTAGAGACAACTTCATTTTGGGCAATATTTTGGAAGGCAAGCTCTAAGGCCTTTTTGACTGTAAGTGTATTGTGAGGCAGAATTTTATGGATCTCATCGCGCTCGACAACGGAATCGGACTTTAAGCTTTCTACAAGATAAAAGCAGATCGAAAAACGCACTGAGGTGATAAAGACAAGCCATAGGCTTGATAGCCTTGGAGTGAGCACGGGAACCGTGATGATAAACCTCTTTAGGTTGCGCACTGAGGCATACTCAAGCAAAAGCTGCTTAAAGGTAAAAACTTCAGGGCCTCCTATATCGAAAATCTTGCTATAGCACTCCCTGTTTAAGAGCACCATTGTTAAATAGTAAAGAACGTCCTGAATGGCAATAGGCTGGCATTTTGAAAGAAGCCATTTAGGCGCCACCATAACCGGCAACTTTTCTGTAAGGTCGCGAATGATCTCAAAAGAGGCACTTCCCGCACCAATAATTACACTTGCCCGCAAAATTGTTGTGGCAATTCCACTTTCTTGTAGCACCCTTTCCACCACAAGGCGTGAGGCGAGGTGTGGAGAGAGCGTTTTTTCATCGTTAATGATGCCACCAAGATAGATAATCTGCTTACAGGTAGTCTTCTTAAGGCCATAGATAAAGTTTTCTGCACATTCACTTTCAATTTTTGTAAGGTCGCCGACAATCTCAGACATAGAATGGACAAGGTAGTAGGCAGCATCAAGATTTTTGGGAAAACGCCTTGCGGTTTCTGGATCATGCAAATCACCAAAAATATAATGAAGACCTGCTCTATCCTCGGCAAAAATTTTTACACCTTGAATACGGCAGAGGGCATAGACTTCGTGACCTGCCTCTAAAAGCGCAAAAATAAGTCTTTTACCAACAAAACCCGTAGCACCTGTTACCAAAATCTTCATTACCTACCCCTTTTGCTTGATTGTACAGGAATAAGCTGTTAATAGTGTATTGTTCTTTGACGTTGACACAAAGTAAAAACCAGATTAAAGTAACAGATCGATGTGGCTAGATTATCCTATTACTGGAGGTAGTAATGTCCCCATATAAAGAAATTTTAGACCGAATAGAGCTTCTCAGTTCAGAACGAGACTGGGACCAATTTCACTCTCCCAAAAACCTTGCAATGAACCTTGGAGTAGAAACGGGAGAATTAATGGAACATTTTAGGTGGCTCACTGAATCTCAGAGCTATGTTCAATGTCCACAAAAACTTAAACAAATCCAAAACGAAATTGGCGATATTTTCATAGTTTTATTACAACTTACCAACGCCCTTGGAATAGACCTTAATCAAGCAGCTCATGATAAAATTTCTGAAATAAGCAAAAAATATCCTGTAGAGTTAAGTAAAGGCTCCATTAATAAATATACAGAACTCAAGAGCCTTTTATAACCTTGCACAAGAGGCGATAGTTAAGCGACCTTGCCAAAATTTCTGTTTATAAATTTATCCAGAAAAATATTGTTAATCTCTGTAATTTTACTGTTCAGCAAGTAGCTTACTACTTCACTTTTATTAGCGGGATGAACCCAAATTGCGCACAATTTTGATACCGGAGCATCCTGATAAAGCACCACTTCCCCACACACCTCTTTTCCACATTGGGCAAGAAGTCCCTTAAGCTTTGATAGCGGCTGAGAGTGATGATAATCCGTTCTACTATCATAGTTCCCATAGTTCATTCCCTGTTGTAACACGTGATAGCGCCCACTCTCTAAAAGGGATAAATTAAATAGCAGAGTTACTTCAAGATCTTCAAAACCCTATCCCCATTCAAGGCTCCAGCACTCACTATGAAAAGAGGGTGAGGTTGGATTATTTATAAGCCTTGTTGGATGAAAAAACACTTTGCCTGGTCTATTTTCTCCATATCCTACGCCAGATTCAGGAAAGGGCACCTTTTCGCCAGTTACAAGAGCTCCCATTGAAAGAATTGAGGGAAGTTTTTCTAACGTAGTCTTATGTTGCAAAAAGGTATATTTATAATCAGAAAAAATTGATAGAGCAGTTTCGCTAGTAGCTTTATTAGGTTGACTTGCACAGGGTTTTTCAGCTTGTAGGGAGATGGCAACCGCGTTACGAAGAGCTTGTAGCCTTAAAGCATATTCTGGTTGATCTGGTGTGGATACTAATTTTCTCCAAATTTGAGCGGCCTTTAAAAACTTATTTGACCTGGGTAAAATTACCCCACAAAGATTGCCAGTATTATAAGGCATTACATGTTGAGTAGCGTTTATAAATGTCATAAAAACCCCGCATTTAAAAAAAATTATACAGGATTTTTAGATAAATGTAAAGTATTAATTTGGATTAATTAGATAGCCTTAAAGCAACTCGAGAACAAACGGCGACACCCCTCAGTCACTACCTTCCAACCATTTAGCGGGATTATTGACAGCAAGCAGCGATGCAATGCAACCTGCAAATATCACTAAAGCAATAGCGTAAGGTATTGCTGATGTAATTGGAAAGAGCATGAGTAGCGAGCCTGAAACCGCGGCTATACCAAAGTCTAGACAGCCAAAGGCAGCTGATGCTGTACCGGCAATATGGCCAAAAGGCTCC
>JAYRNE010000316.1:0-7180 GCA_041912355.1 Chlamydiales bacterium | reverse complement strand
TTTTGGCTCATTTTTTTGGGGCGAAGCTTCTTTTCTTATGGAAAAAAAAGGGCTCCTCTGAAATAAATGATGGCTAACACTCCTCTTGCTTGAGGAAAAAAATAAAGTTTGTACTAATGGCAATACGTAAGACGCATAAGTTTTCAGTTTACCTTTCGGCTTTTGCAATTTTTGCTTCTGCTGACGCGACGCTCCCTCAGAATACACGACCAACGTCAGTATCTTGGAGCATGACTCCTACAAGCGACTCTACCCCCGCTACAGCACCGCAAAATTCATCGAACCAAAATAGAGCAAATCTCTATTCTCACTCTAGTCTGATCGCAAGTTCCGACGAAATGGCAATTATTGCAGCTGAAGATCAACCAGTTTCACAAGATGCTCAACCGCAAGTTCAGCCCCAAGCGCAAGCGCAGGCCCCACAAGCCCAGAATAAACTTCCGCCTTCTCAAGCACTTGGGCCTGTCATCAACTTTAACAACGTAAGCATCACGGAATATTTACGCTTTGTCAGCCGCCTGACAGGAAAGAACTTTATCTTTGACCCACAGCTACTTCAGTTCCCTGTAACGATTATCTCTGAAACGCCAGCCTCTTTAGAAGATATAATGGCCGCGCTCTTACAAAACCTGCGCATCCACGAATTTTATCTCGTAGAAGAGGGCAATAACTTTATCATCCACCAGTCACAAGAAGTAAAAGCACCTGCTGGACTACTGCGCACGAATGAAAATGGCGAAAAAGGCCCAGAAATTGCTACGGCTGTGTTTCAAGTAAGTAACGTGTCAACAGCACGCGTTGCCTCTATTGTCAAAACAATGATCTCAAAAGATGCTCTCGTAGAGTCTATGGACGAAACGATGCGCGTTATTGTAACTGACATTTTGGCAAACATCGAAAAAATTAGCGACCTCATCAAAAAATTAGATCAGCCTAATAGCGGTCTTGAAATTGGCCAGTATGTTGCCTTAAATAACTCACCCCAAGCGCTGATATCAGTGGCTCAGCGAATTATCACACCAGTAGCCTCAGATAAAACGCTTATACTTGTGCCCTACTTGGCATCAAACAGCATCTTTGTTATTTCAACACCTTACCTCGTTGAAAAGACGCTTGCCGTCCTTCAGTCACTTGACCTTAACCAAACCACACTCGCTAACGGCGTAATTCTTGAACAGGGCCTTTTACCGGGCGGTCGGCCTGGTGTAGGCGTGGGTGGATTACCTGGCGTAGGTGGCATTCCTGGACAACCAGGAGCGCAAGGAGCAGGTGGAGCTGGCGCTGGAGGAGGCCCTGGAGGCGCTCAAGGAGTGCCAGGAACACCTGGAGCGGCAGGAGCCGCAGGAGCTGCAGGTGCACCAGGTGCAGGCGGCATAGAAGGCCAAGCAGGAACTATTGAAGGTGGGGCAGGTGCTCAAGGCCAAAGAGTTGGCTTTGCTGGCGGCTTACTTCACTTTGATCAAATGAAGTTTAATCCAGATACTGCCATGGAGCTTCAGCACCAGCGTGCTCTAGAAGCCCAAAAAGTACGACAAACCCCCACACCTCTTTCTCAAGAAGAAATCGACACATTTACGCAAAAAGAACGCAATGCCATACTTGCTGCAAAAGGCTTTACACCTGATCAAATAAGCAAGCTTACAAGCGACCAGGTTATACGTGTTCTACGTGAGCGCGGAATAACCCCAGAAGAAAGACAAAGGGTTTTTGGCGAAAAGAAAAATATCTACGAAAGCGAACTTCCACTTGGCCAAGCTGAAGCTACACAATTTTACATCCACAGACTTCAGTACCGAAAGGCCGAAGACATTGTAAAGGCCCTGCAGTCCATTGCAGCAAGCTTAAGTGGCGTAGGAGCAGGAGGAGCCGGTCCAATTGGACCTCCAGGAGCCTCTCAATCCCGCAATTTCGCGCCTCCTAGTGACCTTGTTGTGACGCTTAATAGTATTCAGCCGATCCTTGAAAACAACTCTCTTGTTTTCACAGGTACTAGAGCCACACTGCAACGGGCAAAAGAGCTTATAAACCAGCTTGATGTTCCTGTAAGACAGGTATTCATTGAAACGCTGATCCTTGACACATCCCTTTCTAACACGCTCCAATTTGGCGTAGAGTGGGCTGCGAAGTATCATATGAAAAATTACGCATACTCTGCGGGCTTTTTAAATGGCCAGGGTACTGGTGGACAAAGTGCTATTGCTACCCCACTTGCTGCGCTTCAGCTACCTAGCTGTACACCTTCATGCCCCCCCACAACAGTCACTTCTATACCCATAGGTGAAGGGTTGTCGGGAACAGCAATCGGACGAAAAATAACCCACAATGGTACCGCCTTTAAGGCCTTTGCTGCCTTTGTGAACTTTTTACGTACTGATGCCGATGTCGAGCTTGTCTTGAACCCCAAAATTGTTACAGAGCACAATGTGCCTGCAGAGATATTTGTGGGACAAGAAATTCCTATTAAAGGTCAGTCGATCGTAAACTCTACCGCAAACAACGCCACAAACACGGTTTCGACAAACTACGAAACGCAAAGAGTCGGTGTTGACCTTAAGGTTACTCCCCTTATTAGCGCAGGCGACATGGTCACCTTGATCATCGAGCAATCGATAAGCTCTGCAAACTCTACACAGGTTGCAAACCAAGGTAACAACAACGCACCTCCTGCAACAATTAACGAAACAAAGACGACGACTCGCGTTCACCTGCCATCTGGCTACTTCCTCTATATGAGTGGTGTTTTACAGACGCAAGTAACGAAGAACATAACAACCGTACCTTTGCTAGGCCAACTTCCAATTATTGGCTTTTTCTTTAATGACAAAAACATCACAGACCAGCGGCGTAACATTATCATGTACATTCGCCCTATTATTATCGATACACCAATCGATATCGAGCGCATTACGCAACACCAAGAACAAGTGTGCGAAGAAGCTAATGACAGAGCTGGCGGCTGGAGAAAGGGCATGAACGACCTTAAAGAGCTCTTGAATTTCTAAGAAAGAGCCCAAAAAGACGAAAGGCCATAAAGGACATCAATAATAGTTATTGATGTCCTTTGTCCTTTATGTCCGTTTTATCCACACACGCACTTCGGGCCCAAAAACCTGCTCCAAACTATTACTGTCCAACTTATGCTGCGGATAAATCCTAGAGGAGCTTTCTGGGTGCAGAAAATGTAAGGTTAGGTTAGTGCTATCTGGCACGTGCATAAGCCTTTTGCCGAGCTTTCGTAAGTGGTTTATAAAATTATAGTCTTCGCCATGAAACATCTCTCCAAACTGGCAGGCAAGGCCTGATGATTTGGCATAGACGTAGGAAAAGCCAAACCCCCAAAGCGTTCGATCGATAAAGGCTTTTTTTTCTTCTTCGGTCATCGTGGTAGTAGGATCACCTACATCGCAATTCGTGTTATCGCCAGCAATGATATACTGCTTAGGGCTCAAAGTTGAAGCATCCCACTGCCAAAGTGTTCCATCATTTTCTCTATAGGCGTACCATTTAGAAAGCTTCACAAAATCGCAATTCTTTAAATGGGGGACCATAGTGCTCAGATAGAGAGGGGCATAGTAGTCATCATCATCAAAGTGGGCGATCACTTCGCCTTGGGCCTTTTCGATGAGAAAATCGCGCTTTAATCCCAGGGCTATACGTGTAGGTAGGTGGAAGTAGCGTACTCGTGGGTCTTGAAGCTCGCTGAAAAAGGGAGAGGCTTCTTCTGAATCATCAAATACAAGTAATTCTTTATCCTGATAGTTCTGATGCTCAAATGCCTTAAAAAGATTTATATGGCGATCAGGGCGGTTATAGGTTGGGCATATTACGCTTATCTTCATAGTTTTGGTATAGCGAAAAAATGGAAACCGCACAAGTTATTTAATAATCAATGCTGAGAGCAGATGTTTAGCATAGCGAGCGGTTTACAAAGCATCCGGTCTTGGCCTCGACATTATAAGCACATTTTGATTGTTATTAAGAGGCCGCTAGGGTATACTTTTTGCCTTATGAAAAAACTTATTAGAATAGCTATTGTCGGAAGACCAAACGTTGGAAAATCCGCCCTCTTTAATGCCATCTGCAAAAAAAAGATTTCTATTGTAGACGAAGCTGAAGGCGTAACGCGCGATCGCCTTTATGCCAAGACTGAAGCCTTTGGCACGCCCTTCGAAATTATCGATACAGGCGGCATGGGCCGTAAAGATGACCCCTACGGCGAACATATCCTTAAACAAGCCAACATTGCCATAAACGAGGCTGACTCTATCATCATGGTTGTAGACGGCAAGGCCCCTCCCCTTGACTTAGACCTGCAGGTTGCTAGGGTGCTACATCGCTCCAAAAAGCCCCTTTGCCTTGCTATCAATAAGATCGACAACTACAACCAGCATGGCGGCCTTCACGAGTTTTCCTGCCTTGGAATTGAAAGGATGATCCCTGTCTCTGCCGTTCACGGCTTTCAGATAGCAGAACTTATAGAATCAGCTTTAAAAGATGTAGAGGTGCCAGAAGCTACAGAAGCTACAGAATCTCTACTCCCCCACATCGCCATATTAGGGCGCCCAAACGTTGGCAAGTCTACCCTTCTTAACGCCCTTGTAGGCGATGAGCGCAGCATTGTCAGCCCTATTGCAGGCACAACGCGCGATAGCATTGACACCGAAGTTGTATTTGATGATAAACCCTATGTCTTCATAGATACTGCAGGCATTCGCAAGAAGCAAAAAGAAAAAGAGGTAGTCGAAAAATTTGCTGCCATTAGAACTGAAGGCGCATTAGAGCGATCAGACGTCTGCTTACTGATGATTGACGCCCTGCAAGGCGTTACAACAGAAGAAAAACGAATCGCTAAAGAAATTGAAGACTCTAAAAAAGCCTGCATCGTCCTCATCAATAAGTGGGATCTTGCTAAGGGCTTTCGTATGGAACACTGCCTACAGGGCATTGAACTAGATGTCCCCTTTTTAGCCCACTGCCCAAAAATTTGCATATCGGCTCTTACTAAGAGAAACCTCGATAAAATCTTTACAGCAATAGATGATGTGCTAAAAGCCTATGAAACCCGCATCTCAACAGGGCCGTTAAATAAGTGCCTTGCTCGCGCTATGCAGCTTTATCACCCACCTGTGCTCGGCGGAAAACGCCTTAGGGTGTACTACATGACTCAAATTGCTACGCGGCCACCACACTTTGTACTCTTTGTCAACAACCCAAACCTCTGCGAGCTTACCTACCAAAAGTACCTCATAAACACACTACGAGACAACTTTGGCTTTAAAGGCGTACCGCTTGTCTTCCAGTTAAAGCCAAAAGCCCCCATGAAAAAACGAGGCCCCAAACCAGAAGGGGCAGTGTTTGACAGGGATATGCCTCTAGATGAATATGTAGAAGCGGATGAGCTCGAATAAAAGGACATAAAGGACGTAAAGGACAACAATAACGGTTATTGTAGTCCTTTAGGTCCTTTGTCCTTTTGGTCCTTCATGTCCTTTTTGGCAAGGCCCGTTGGAAGGCTGCATTAAGGATGTTATCCTTAAGAAGCAGAAAGCTAGATGTAATTATGGAGCGCTCGGGAACTGCCTCACAGCCTGCAAGAGCATTCTGAAAAGCCTTATAGTCAACTTTCAGGTCGCAAAAGAGCGCTTTTAATTCGTCTACTTCTTTCGGGAAGCGTGCGTATTTGGCTAAGATGGTGTCAACTTCTTGCACTTCAAGCAGACTCAGGTGAAAAAGGGCAAGGTTTGACTCTTCATGGGCGCGCTCAGAATAGTTTTGCAGGCCTTTTTGGAGGTTAGCCATATTAGTCTTAAAGAGCGATTGCATCTCCTCTATCACTTCTTGCTTAGTTATATAATCGATTGCATCCTGTAATGAGCTAAAAGGCTTTTTTACCATATTCCAGGGAATGGCAGAGCGGTTAAAGACATTTAAGGGATCAAGAAGATCCGTAATAAGCATAAGCCCTATGATATACCTGTAATGAGTGCGGAGATATTCTGAAAGGCCGCTTAGGCGATTTGTGGGGATACCAGCTTGGGGCAAGCGATAGCCTGAAAGATGCAAAAAGGGCTGCCGAAGATCAAAGCTATATTCCTGCATAGCTATAAGGTAGGCTTCTTCTTGGCCAAGAGGGACGTTTAGACAAAGTTTTGGCTTTGTTAAAAGCCCCGCCATGCCATGCCTAAAGGGAACATCTTGCCAACTATGCTGCAACAGTATATCTGATGAGCGCTCAAGCATATAGTCGAGATTAAAAGTAGTTTCGGTATATGTTGTACGTCTACCCTTTATCCAGCTAAATCTAAAGAAGTACTCATCTCTATGCTCCCAGGCAAAAAGGGCATCGCTAAAGACCGTAGAATAGGGCACATGCACATCATCATCCCCCATGTGAATGATGGTGGGGCCTTTTTTCTCATGCAAAACAATATCCTGAAAGTCCTGTTCAATAGTTTGTGAATCTAAAGCTTGTCCCGTCATCCTGTAATAATTAAGAAGCGGCGCAAGCAAAAATACTGCATTTCGCGCTCCCCCATAGCCAAACTCCCCTTTCGCACCTGTTTGCACAAGCTTTTCAATTTTAAGCCTCTTTGCAAGCGATAGTATAAAATCGCTTCCCAGATGAACGATGTTCTTGCTTAGGCTTTTGCAAAAGGCAGCATTTTTCTCAAAAAGCTTTTCCTCAGACTGGTCAAATACAAAGATAGGTATGCTATTGGGTATTCCAAACTCCTGACAAAACCCTTCAATAGAGCGAATAAGCGATGGAAGGTAGGCATAAAGACGTAAGTCCTTTCCCATCGTAGGAAGGGCATAGGTTATCAGCTTAGCTCCCTCAACATATTTATCTGTACCTAGAGCTTCTATGTGATTTTGAACAGCCTTACAAAATTCAGACCCTTTAGCTGCATGGGCAAGCTTCTCATCAAGCCCTGCATGCTCATGAAGGTCCCACTCCTGTTTAGGAACCTGATGGTCATATAGGCCAAAAATAGAACAAAAGCGAGTAACTGGCTCTATGGGTAATGAAAAATGGGCAGCAACTGACTGAATTCTTTCCTCATAGTCATACTCTCTATCTTCTTCTAGCCATGCCACAACCTCTTCATCAGAAATAAGCTTTCGCTCATAAAGAGAGAGCGCCTCACAGTTTTTCTCACACTGCAGTATTCTATAGGCC
>JAYRNE010000315.1:0-2070 GCA_041912355.1 Chlamydiales bacterium | reverse complement strand
TTTACTGATTCTGAAGAGGCGCTTGGCGTAAATGTCTGGGAAGCTGTTGATGCTACTGGCTCCTCTTTTTTTTCTACAGCCTGCTTTGTTGTTTGAGTTGGCTTCTTGTCCTGATTCATATAGTCAAAGCCTAGTCGAACAAAGAAGAGCGCGAGTGTCAGTGAGATGACAAAAAATATTGTGCGTTTATCCATAAATTCCTTAATTTTCAAAGTCAGTCAATATACCAAAAATCAGCTAAAAAGAAAAGGAGACAAAGGATAAAAAAAACTATAAGGTTTCTGTTGTTTAGCTGCACGTGGTACAAACCTTCGGGCACGGGCTCGGGCACGAGTGTTAAAAAAAGCTTTTATAGGGAAAAACCCCATGAACAAGCGCATTTGTTCTGGCACTCGTGCCCGTGCCCGATGGTTGGTACCACGTGCTGTTGAGCAACAAAGCCCTTGTCAGTCTTTATTGTTTTTTTATTTATTTGGCAAAAGCAAGAGTTTGCCAATGGTTTCTCGGTGTTCGAGCATCCTGTGGGCTTCTTTGGCTTCTTCTAAGGGGAAGATGCGGGCAATGCGAAGGTTAAGCCAGCCCTCTTGGATGGCATTGATTACACTATTTGCACGCATCAAAAGCTCTTGGCGTGATCTTATGAAGTTATGTAGGCTGCCAGAGCATAAGGTAAGCGATTTTGGCATTAAAAGGCTTGGGTCAACGGGGTCGGGAGTGCCGCTTGCACCGCCATATAAAACTATGGTTCCTCGTAGGCTTGCTGCTTCAAAATCGCGTAAAAATGTAGTCTTACCAACTCCGTCAATGATAAGGTCTGCTCCGTGTTTATTAGTAAGGCGCATAACTTCTGTTACGAAGTTATCTTTTGTGTAGATAATAACATCATCAGCGCCTTGAGCTTTTGCACTCATAGCCTTTTCTTCGGTAGAGACTGTCCCTATAACATGGGCTCCAAGGTGCTTTGCCCACTGCACTAAAATGAGGCCCATTCCGCCAGCTGCAGCATGAATAAGGACATGGTCACCCTTTTCGATTTTTCGAAATTCGTGCAGTAAATAGTGGGCTGTCATGCCCTGTAGGGGAAAGGCTGCAGCCTGTTCAAAGGAAAAGTCTTTAGGAATGGGTATCAGGCTGTCAGCTTTTACAAGGGCTTTTTCAGCATAAGAGCCAAGCTGCCCAGTGTAGGCAACTTTGTCGCCAACCTTTACTGTGGATACACCTGGGCCTATAGCAACAACTTCTCCAGCACCTTCAAGGCCAAGTGTAAAGGGAACGTCACTTGGGGCAGCATAAGTTCCTTTGCGGTGGTAGATGTCGACAAAGTTTACCCCTATAGCTTTTAGGGCAACTACAGCTTCTTTTTGACCTGGTGTGGGCTCATCAACCTCTTCATACTGCATAACATCTGGTGAGCCATATGTATAGATCTTAACAGCTTTCATGGTTCCTTTTTGCAAATGCTCCACATAAATGCGAGCGTTATAATTCCGGTGATAAAGAGGTTTATTCCAAAAAGCACTCCAAGCACCCACGAGGCTTCAGATGGCCAAGAGCCAAAAATGAGTAAAGCTAAGATAAGCGAAATCATACCATTTGTTACGATCCATCCCCAGTTGTGTGAAGGCTTCATTTCAATTCCACCGTAGATTTTTGCAAAGCCGTCAAAGAGGAAATAGACTCCCATAAGTAGCGTAAGCGTAAGTATTCCAGAGATTGGGTAGCAAAGAAGCAGGATGCCCAAAGTAAGGTAAAGCAGAGTGCTGAGGAAGGTGTTTGTTCTATTTGGCATCTCTGGTGTAAGGATGGTTCTTACAGCTAGGGCTATAGCGCCAAATACAAAGAGCCAGCCGAAAAAGTAGTCGAGCGTAAGTGAAAATATCTTTGGCAGCGCCATTGCAAATAGCCCAAGGAGCGTAAAGATTACGCCCTCTGCTATAAAGATATGCTTGTACCGACGCATGATTTCTGGGATGTTATCCATATATTTTTCCTTTTTCATTTGCATATTAAATTGGGCGGTTATATGTCTATCCAAAAAAGCAAAAGACCTAAAGTAAGATGAGACCTTGA
>JAYRNE010000314.1:0-2510 GCA_041912355.1 Chlamydiales bacterium | reverse complement strand
TTCATAGACGGACAGTATCTTTTGGTCTCACTTGGCAAAAAACACAAGAGCGTAATCGAAGTTACCGTGTAGTTACGAAATTTACCACAGAGTCACTGAGATGAGTGAGAAGGTTGAGAACAATGAGAAAATTCATTTAGTTTTCTTTCTAGCTCATACGATCTCTCTGAGCTCAGTGTCTCAGTGGTGATCATTTATGCAACAAAGCCGAAGTTAGCACTTGATTGTTATTCAAAGACATATGAAAATGTCGCTCGATTTTTCTAGAAGGAGTAGTTATGGAAGATAGTAACACAAACGCACAAACGATCACAAAGAAACAGCTGATACATTCGATATCGCAAGAAAAAGGAATTCATCCTAACGATGTTCGTCAGGTTATTCAGGCCTTTTTAGATAAAATGACAGACTTTCTTTCAACAGGCGATCGCTTAGAATTTCGCGACTTCGGCGTTTTCGAAGTTGTCGAACGTAAACAAAAAATCGGACGTAACCCGAAAAATGCAGCAGTGCCAATTTTGATTCCAGCACGCAATGCTGTAAAGTTTACGCCAGGTAAAAAGATGCGCCGAGCAATTGAATGCGAAGTGGCACAAAGTGCTAAAATGTCATTAGCCAAAAGGTAAAGTTACTTAACGCATGTCTTTACCCCGCATATTTCTTTATGTAAGCTTGTTGATTTTTGGAGCGATAGGTGCTGTAGCAGTCGTTAAGCGCACATCTAGCAAAAAGTCGGCAAGCCAAGTAGCTGAAAAGGTTACCGAAAAGAAGGTAATTGAAATTGACCTTGCAACGCTAACGCCAAGCGTTAGCAAGGCTGTAGTAAGCGAAGCTCCAGCACCTACACCTGTTGTTGAAGCAGCTTCAGAGCCCCAGCCTGCTGTAATTAATGATACGCCAGAGGTAGATCGCATAGAGCTACTTTTTCAAAAAAATAGTAAGCTGCCGATTGTAGAAACGATCATCTATAAAAGTAAAGTGCCATGGAAAAAGGGCCGATCAGCTTGGCTTGTTGACTATGCCGCACACTATAAAACACACCTACATTTTATTGCTCGCTGCCTAAATGGAAGGCCCGACTACCACCCGCGCCCAACAAACGATGGTGCGGTATTTAATGTACTCTCATCCAGTGTCAACTTTTATTTTTATTTATTAGTTGATCTATCACGCTGCAAGCTGATGTTCTATGCCGTAATGCCTGAAAAGGGTGAGCGAGTACTGCTAAAAACCTACCGCGTAGGCCTTGGCAGAATTGATAATACAAAGGCAAGCGGCTGCCTTACTCCAGTGGGCAAATATAGCCTAGGCTCTAAAATTGCCATATACCAACCCAAAATGATGGGCTCTCACCGAGGCAATCGGGTAGAGATGATTACTGTATTTGGAACGCGCTGGATACCCTTTGAAAAAGAACTATCAAACTGCTCAGAACCGGCAAAAAGCTATGGTATCCATGGAACTCCCTGGACTCTTAATAGCGAAGGGAAACTTGTTGACAATCCAAGCAGTATAGGCAGGTATGAGAGCGACGGATGTATCCGCCTTCGAGCTCAAGACATAGAAGAAATTTTTTCAATTGTCTCTACGCACGAGACAGTTATTGAGCTTGTAAGCGATTTTTCAAAAGCACAGCTTCCTGAAAAAGAGAAAATATATTAAAATGTACACTGAATAATGTATTTTTGGGGGAAAAATGACAAAAGAACAAGATAAGCAGAATTACTTCTTGCCTCACGAGAAGCAGATTTTTGAGTACGTCAAAACTATTGAACACCTCAAAAAGCAGAATCAAGACAACCCGCTTTTTTGTTCCGAAATTCGCCAGCTTGAGATTAAGCTCGCCGACTTACAGAAAAAGGTTTATAATGACTTAACGCCATGGGAACGTGTTCTTATTTCACGTCACCCGCAGCGTCCTCATACTATAGATTACGTAAAGAACATCACAGATAACTTTGTTGAGCTTTTTGGCGACCGAACTCAGGGCGATGACCCCTCTATTATCGGCGGCTTTGCAACTATTGATGGCGTAAAATGTATGCTCGTTGGCCAGGAAAAGGGCGGCGACACAGAATCTCGCGTGCAGCGAAACTTTGGCATGGTAAACCCTGAAGGCTTTAGAAAGGCAATGCGCCTTATGAAGCTTGCTGAAAAGTACCGGCTGCCTATCGTCTCATTACTCGACACCCCAGGTGCCTACCCAGGACTTGAAGCTGAACAGCGTGGCCAAGGCTGGGTTATTGCAAAGAACCTTCAAGATATGTCCCAGCTTAATACGCCTGTTATTGTGCTTATTATTGGCGAAGGCTGCTCAGGAGGAGCACTTGGCATGGGTGTAGGCGACGTTATCGGCATGCTCGAGCACTCATACTACTCTGTAATTAGTCCAGAAGGCTGCGCATCTATTCTTTGGAAAGATGCAGGCAAAAAGCAAGAAGCTGCTGCTGCATTAAAGCTTAATGCCGAATACCTACTAGAGGCCGGCATAGTAGATGAAGTGCTTCCAG
>JAYRNE010000313.1:0-10363 GCA_041912355.1 Chlamydiales bacterium | reverse complement strand
TTGCGGCTTTTTCGCAACTGAAAGTTCTTGCCCAAAAGCGCATATTGCCTAGTAGTGATGGGTGTGAGGGCGGTTTTGGCTGCGCTTTGACTAGGCTTTAAAAGACATAAAGGAGAGATTTGCGGCTATTCTTCTCCTTTGGTCTTTTATCATTTTTCTCTTGAGAAATAATTAGCTATATGGTTCCTTGTAAATGTGAACAGCAGATTTTATTTTGCTGTCAGCGAAATTTTTCAACCATATTCTCGAGGCATAAGATGCGATTAAGTAGATTTTACATACATACACTTGCGATGCTGGCGTTATCTGGCACCGCGTTTGCAGGAAACGAGCACAAGTTTGATAAGGACGAAACTCTTCCTGGATTTCATGCACGCAAGGCTCATAGCTCAAGTTCAAGCTCAAGTTCATCAGACTCAAGTTCGTACAAGGCACACAAAGGATTTAAGACTCCAATAAATTATATGGCAATTTACAGCCAGCTGCCTTTGACAACACAGCCTTCAAAAAAAGCTGCAAGCGACACTCAGGTAGTAACTCCTGGCCCACAAGGTCCTCAAGGCGCACAAGGTCCTCAAGGTATACAGGGGCTTCAAGGTCCACAGGGTGAACAGGGACAACCTGGTAAAGATGGCGCACCTGGCAAAGATGGAGAGCCAGGAAAAGATGGTGCTGATGGTCAAATGGGTCCTCAAGGCCCACAAGGTATTCAAGGAGAAAAAGGTGAGCGTGGACCGCAAGGTCTTGCTGGTGGCATAGTAGCAGCTGGTGATTTTTATGCTATAATAGGCGGAACATTAAGCGACAACGCTATGCTTATTGCGCCAGGTAATGATGTTGCCTTCCCACAAGCTCCAAATTTTGTTGGCATTTCTGTTACACCACTTAATGCCTATAAGTTTAATCTTTCAGAACCAGGAACCTATCAGGTGTTCTTCCAAATAGGAGCGCAAGATGAAGCGCAGTTTGTAGTAGCACTAGATGGTATTGAAGTTCCTCATACGCAAGTTGGTCAACAATCAGGCTCTGGTCAGGTTGTAGGTATGTCTCTTATTACAACAAAGCAGCCGAATGTTGCCTTAAGCATACGTAATCCTGAGAACAGCCCAAAGGCCGTGCAGCTAACAGCTGGCTATGCGCACCTTATGATTACTCAGCTTCAGTAGAGGTATAAGTAGCGTAGGCTTAGCTTACGCTACATACTGGTTGTGAATTATGATGAATAAATTAGAAGCTAAGGCTGTTGAGCGCGAGCTCATGTATGCAGCCTACTATGAAAGCCCTTTGCCTGATGCGGCAAGGGACTTTCTTTTTTTGCAGACTGTTGCCGTTAAGGCTGATAGAAAAGTCCTTCGTTGCTTGTTGGCAAATTTCTCCACTTCTGAAAAGCTAAAGCTTATTCTCTTTGCCTTCACGCATTATCGAGAAGGCTCTTTTGTGATATTAGAAGAGCTTCAGGAATTTAAGACACTTATAAGGGGCTTGCGGAAAAATTACTTTGATGTGCAGCTCTTTTCTCGCTTAGTAGAACGCAAGCCTTCTGAGATAATAGATGCGCTTAACCTTCAGGCAGTTCAAGAAACAAAAGAGCTCTATCCCATTTTTAGGGAATTTGTTGCCCGTTTTGCAGACTATATAATTGGTATCTACAAGCAAGCCGGCAAGGAGCTTGAGGGTAGAAGTATCTATAGCGACCTTTTTACAGAGTATAGCTATAGCGACTTTGAGAACTTTATAAAGCTCTTTGGGTTACGAGGGTATCCCCCAATATTTGTGAGCGATCCAGATGAGCCAGATAGCTTACTAGCAAAGTGTAAGGCGCTTTCTCTTTTTAACAATCTCCAGCCAGTGCATGTGCAGCAAATTCACTCCTTTTTTTCAGCAATACTTCGCCATATTCAGGCTATAAAGCATGATTTATATAAAGAAGGGGTTCTGCTATTTAGTGTGGCTATTGCAACAGCTCGGAAAGATCTTTCTAAAAGCCCAACACTTGTTACGCTTCTAGAAGCCTATGAGGGCCTTCCACGAAATCCGATTTATGTATACGACCATTCAGATGAGCCTCTTTTTGCTAAAAATGGCCGCTATATTAAAAAGCTAAACCGCCTGTATAAGAGCTCTATAGTTCATGTGTCGCGTGATGAGGCGCTAGAAAAAATGCCCGTAAAAGGGCTTATAGAGCACTTTGGCTTTGGAGGGGCAAGAAATTGTCAGTACCTTTTAGCACCGACTAGTTTAATTTTAATGCTAGATGACGACATGGAACTTCCTGTCACATCTATACGTTCAAGTGCCCTCGGAGCGCTAGATGCCAAAAAGGGCTTCATAGGCTATGTGGGCTTTCAAAAGGGTAGAGTCACTAAGACTGATATCCGCTACTGGGATTTACATGACGTGCTGCATACACCAGAAAAGCTATTTCCCAAATGGAGCGACAGCCCAAGCTGGGCGGGTATTTCAGAGTGCCTTACAAAGCCAAAAATTTGTCTAAACCTGCCCTATGGCTGTGAAGAGAGGCACCTTAACAGTCTCATTAAAACGCACTATTTTTTGCAGCCTGCCTATCATCTTGCAGGCACACGCTATCCCACTGGCCCTATGCCCACAAAGCCTTATGTCGGCCTTGAGGGCTATTTAGAAAAGAGCATTCCTCAAGCGCTTTTAATTGGTATGATAAGCACACTTGTTGATCCTACAAATAGTGAGGGAAGGTGTGCGCTACCCTGGAATGACCCCCATATGCACTTTTCAAGCCTTGAAGATGCCCTTTGCTATATGGCAAAAGGTGATGTGCAAAAAGAGGTCGCTAAGCGCTTTTACAAAAATCTTGCTGACTTTTTTAATGGCCGCTATCCCTCTTTCTACTATGACTCTCTTCAGCGCCTTATGAGCCTTGATGTTGATGCCGTAAAGCTGCCCCTAGCTACTTCAGCACAAGAAAAGCGCTCCTTGAAAGCTATATGCAGCCTCTATAAGGACTTTCAACAAGATGCACGTCTTTTCTGGCAATCAGGTAAAACGCTTACTTTTTCCGACAATCCAGCATACCCTCTTACCCGCGGCCTATGCCTTTTAAACCGCTCTTTGGGTCAAGGTGAGTTCTCTCAGCTTGTTCGTTTGTTGCTGCAAAATACAAAAAAGTAACTTGTACTTAATAGTATGATTTTATATAGTTGACTAAGTTGACCAAATTAGGTCACAAGGAGAATGATATGAAATACAGTTTATTTGATTATGAAACGAGGGAATACCCAACGTTCACCATTTCTAATCGCATCTTTGCTGCTCTTCATCATCATCGCCACCATCACGAGCATTCTGCTCATTAATTTTTCGTTCACATTTTTTTAGTTTACCTTTGACTAAATGCTTATTTAGGCATTTTGTCTAAAATTTTTATTATTAGGATTTGTCTATGAGACCCAAAACTATTGGGATCATCGGCGGAGCCGGCCCATTAGCGGGTGCAACCCTATTTGAACGGGTAGTTGCACGTGCGGCTAATGAGTATGGCTGCTATAGAGACGCCGATTTTCCGAAAATTATTTTATTAAGCTTTCCTTTTACGGAAATGCTGGCATCAGAGGTTGATGCCACGCAGATTGCTAAAGAGCTTGACTATTGTATAGCTCAATTAAAAACAAATGGGGCAAGTGCGCTTGCAATTGCCTGCAATACGCTGCACCTCTTTTTGAATGAGGATGCATCGATTGTGCACCTTCCAAAAATGGTAAAGGAGCAGGTCATGCCAGGTGATATTCCTTTGCTTTTATGTAGTGGGACCTCGAGGCGCTACACTCTACACACGCGCTACTTTCCGTGCCTCTATCCAGATGAAGCTGTTCAGAAGCTCGTGGATCAGATTATTGACCGCGCGCTCATGGGGATAGATGTAGATTCTGTTCAGCAGGATCTACGTAACTTAGTGGAAGAGCAAGAGAACAAAACGATTGTTTTAGGGTGCACGGAGCTATCGCTCTTTACAAAAGCCCTAACCTCTTTAGACAAAAAAATTATAGATCCTCTTGATCTTGTTGCACAAGAGCTTGTGAGGCGTAGTTTTGAGGAGGTGGCTAATGTGTAGTAGTTTAGCTGAAATGAGGCGTCCGGATGTGTACTTATGGTACGAAGGAGCAGAAGGCCTTCCAAGAAAGGGGGCAACCTTCATGCGTAAAATTTTTGACGAGGCTCTTATAGCCAATCAGGAGGCATCTTTGTACCTCTATTCGCTTCGCGGCTGGAATTTTACAGAGTGTCGCCTTAACTCTATGCCTCACTCCAATGCTCTTGGAGAGGCGATAAATGCGTTAGCTCTTAGGCGTATTAGCTGCCTTTATTCCTATGGCTTTTTTAGGTTTTGTGCCCAGTTTGCTAAAGATTGTGGTCTTTACAGGTTTTTTCAGAGGGAATTGCCGCAAAAAGAGTGGCTATTCAACCATTCAAAAGATAAAGCGGAACTCGGCATAACAGTCGGGGAGTTTTTAAGTTCAGAAAGCTCAATTTTTGACTGCATAGCTTACATGGATGTCAACCGCGCCTACTCGGTAATGCAGTATGTTGAGGGGCTCTATTTAGTACGAGAGTCCATCAAAAAGGCAATTAGTGATGCAAGAGGTGAGGTTGAAGTGGCATTTCTTTTGCCTAGTGGCGAAGAGAGCTACTATGACAATCGGGAGTATCAAGAGTTTAGTGATGATCTTGAACGCATGCTTGAGATTGAGCGTATTGAGAACGTGCAAGTCTCTGTGAAGTTTTGTACTTTTCAATACAAAGAAAATAAAAAGGCTCGCCCCTACATTGATTCATACGACAAAAACAAAGTCCAGCCACAACAGATACAAAAATATTTACCTATTGGAGGAAAATTATGAACGTAACGTTTTTTATAACACTTCTTTTTGCTTTGCAGATCGTCTACTGGCTTGTTGGTAGATACACATCTGGCACTATTTCAGGAAATATGGAGTACTACCTTGCGGGAAAACGGGTTACACTTTTTCCACTATTGATGACCTTTTTAGCTACTATTGTAGGTGGTGGGGCCGTTTTAGGTGCTGCAGAAGAGGCCTATAAGTATGGATGGGTAGTTATCTTCTATCCTATAGGGGGAGGGCTTGGCCTCATCGTTTTAGGTCTAGGAATAGGGCGAAGGCTTGCAGGCTTTAATGTCTCTACAATACCGCAAATTTTTGAGGTCTATTACGGTTCTAAAAGTTTGCGTAAGGTCGCCTCTATCCTCTCTATTCTCTCCCTATTTATGGTCTTAGTAGCCCAGATTATTGCTTCGAGCAAATTTCTGGGGAGCATCGGTTTTACAAGTGTTGAACTCTTTATTCTCTTTTGGGCAATTGTCATTCTCTACACTGTTCAAGGGGGACTTAAGGCGGTGATTTCTACCGATATGGTTCAGGCAGCCTTCTTTACACTGGTCTTTGTTTTCTCATATGGGTTTGTTGCTATGAGCAACACTAATACATTGGCTTTAGGGCGGCTTGAAGATCTATCTACAGTCTCCTCAAAGCTCTGTGGGTGGCTTCTTATGCCGCTTATGTTTTCTGTGATTGAGCAGGATATGGGGCAGAGGTGTTTTGCTGCGGCTTCTCCCAAAACCGTCTCCCGGGCGGCATTTTTTGCAGGAGTTATCACCATCATCATTTGTATGATTCCAATTTATTTTGGATGCCTTGCACGCGATATGGCTCTTGATGTGCCTGTGGGTGAGAGCGTGTTTATGAGGGCAGCTATTTTGCTTACTAATCCCTGGATTAGTGCCTTTATTGGCTGTGCGGTACTTGCTGCAATTGTATCTACAGCAACATCTCTTATAAATGCCATTAGCTCTAATATTTCTAATGACTTTATTAAAGAGGGTACGCTTGCTACTTCAAAGTGGATAACCTGTGGTATATCAATAGCTAGCATATTCTTTGCCTTCTATTTTTCAGACATTGTAGGCCTGCTTATTCAGAGCTATGAGCTTTCTGTAAGCTGCCTTTTTGTCCCCGTAGTACTTGCACTATTCAGAAGAGAGCCAAATGCAAAATCTGCTCTTTTAGCGATTGTATTTGGGGCGGCAAGCTTTGTCTTTTTTAGAGTCTATGTCGTGGATTTTCCACGAGAGGTGATAAGTGTTATACTCTCATCTGTAGGCTATACCTGCGGGCAATTATGCTTTCGAAGAAACGAGGTGTCAGTATGAAAATTGCAACCATCGAGGAGTTAAAAAATAAACGCTCGCGCGATAATGGCGAGCCCTTGGTTTCTTTGCCAGATGGGATTTTGGTGCGAACATCTGTTGCTGAAAAAATAGTGAGTATTAAAGAAAAGCTCGAGGAGCGACATCCAGGGATGGATATAGCAGTAAAAGATGGCTACAGGACCCCAGAATATCAGGAACGCTACTTTTTACAGGAGTTTTTGAATCAGTATGAGGCCAAACTAAGCCTTGATGAACTCATAGCAAAGACACACCAGTTTGTGGCGCTTCTTTCAGTTGCCGGCCACCCCACGGGTGGTGCTGTAGATGTGACATTAGTCTTTAATGGCGAAGAAGTTGACATGGGGGGTAAAATTGCAGATTTTACAACCCCTAGCCTTATTCCCACCTATTCGTCCTTAGCCAATCAGGAGCAAGCGCGGCGGCGCTTGCTCCTACACGATCTTATGCTAGAAGAGGGCTTTGCCCCCTTCTATGGCGAATGGTGGCATTTTTCCTACGGCGATAAAGAGTGGGCGGTGTTCTACAATATGGTAGAGGCTAAGTATGCAACAATTTTTGTTTGAAGATGGTGGCGGCCTCTATTCTATAGAAAGGACCTTAATCAAAAGCCTCTTTTAGTATGTTGATACCCTAGGCTTCAAATTCTGGTAGGAAAAGCTGACTTATTGGATCCCTAATAACCTCATTGACATATAATCAGCTTTTATGATATAATTTTTTTTAATAATTTAATTGGAGAGGATTGTCCATGCAGGTTTTTTTAAATCATGTCCATGCTAAAGGGCTCTACCTCCAGGAGCGTGTACTCCAGTCGCTTGATTCTAAGAAAAAAAAGATCGTTGCTATAGCTAAATCGGCTCTGCATACCATTTCCGCTACTTTTTCTTCACGCCGAGAAATGCCGCAGAATCTTGCACCGCAACCGCCACAAATTTCTTCAGCTAAAGCAACTTTAGAGGGCAAATATCCAAAAATTGACCTTGGCCCATCAAGTTCTGTTATTTTTAATCCTAACGATGGGAAATACACCTATATTACTCAAGCCCCTCCAATAAAAAATCTTGTGATTAGTGGGGGCGGGGCAAAAGGGGTGATTTTGCTTGGGGTGGTTCAAGCTTTTGAAGAACATAAAACAAATGGCGTTTCATTTAGAGATCAGCTTGAATCTATTGCTGGTTCATCAGTCGGCGCCCTTACAGCTAGCCTTTTAGCTGCAGGTATGTCAGCAGCAGATTTACTTGCTGCGACGGGGAACGAAAATTTTAAAGCTTTACTTGGCAAGGGGGTTGGCCCTCTTTATAAAGATGGTAAACCGCTTCTTACCTTTATCCGCCAAAACCTTCAAAACACTATCGCATCGAATCTCCTAAAAATAACAGGTGCAGCTACGTTAGATGAAATACAAAATCTTGGTGATAAACTCCCAAAAGGGTTAACTGAGGCAAAGCAGAAAGAGCTTCTTACAACCCTTCAGTCACTAGTAGTAACACTTAAAAATCAAGATGTTGATAAGGTGCGCATTACCTTTTCTATGCTTCATGCGCTTACTCAAATAAGTCCTGAAACCTTTAAAGATTTAACAGTTACGGCAACTGCGAGAGAAAATGGTAAAACCTACTACTTTGATGCTATGAAGACACCCAACCTTGATATTGCCCTTGCCTGTAGGGCTTCGGCCTCTTTGCCTGGCATTTTACAAGCTGTTACTATCGATCATAGCGCCCTTTTTCCTGGCTATGTTCATGAGAAACCAGTCTCCTTCATCGATGGTGGCTATTTAGATAACATTCCAGTAAGCGCTGTACACGACAAGCAAGGACAAAATACCCTCCATAATAGAGGGGAAGAGGGGCAAAATCTTCAAACGCTTGCCCTTATCTTTGATGAAACGGGCAGAAAAGAGCACGAACAGTCACCTTTTCATGAGGTGAAGTTGCAAAAACCTATCTACAACCCAAATAGTAGGCGCGAGCGATTTGTGCGCGATTTTGCAGCAAGGAACCTCGCGGGGCTTAAGACAAAAGAGCGTAATACGATAACCCGTGCACAGGGTCTTGAAGAGATGCGAACTCAGTATACGCAGCGCTCGATTCCATTACTTGTCGACCTTAAAGCCACTGATTTTGATAAAGCCAAGAAAAACCAGCAAGGCTATATAGAAAAGGGCAAAACACAGGCTTTAGAATACCTGCAAAATCACGATAGTGAGCTCCTTTATCGGAGGTTTGATTCTCTTGAAGCGCTTTTATCATACTTGCCTCACGAAGAGAAGGAAAGCCACCTAGAGGCTCTTCTTGCGTTCAAAAGGTAGGCTTTAACATAGCTCACTCACTGTAGAGTGAGAGGCTCTCTTGAATAAGTCTATCTGTTACTTTTTTTACGCGACTATTGTAGGTAGTAAATGACTCATGCTTAGATATTCCTGCCTGTAAATCTCGGAAAAACATGCCAGCAAACTGGGCGGTTTGAAAGCCTGTGTTGAGGCCGCCACCACGTAAGTAGCTAGCGCTTGCTGCTGCATCGCCAACAAGAAGGATCTCTTTGTCTTCGTTGCAAAATGCTGAAGCCTGCTGCAGGGGAAGTTCAAACCAGTCGGAGTAAATGGGCCTATTTTCCTGTAGAGCCTGCTTTTCTTCGTGCCACATGCAGGTTTGTAAGGTCTCTTCTAGGCTTTGAGAGCTTATTTTTTTGCTTTGCATGCATACTACACTTGCCTCTCTTAGAGGAATAGGGATTTTCATCACAAAATATTCTCCTGCTTTGATGGGGGTAAATCCTCCTTCTAACTCGACCCCTTTCACATTTTGAATAAGTGCAATTCGGCCTACTGCAGTTGCATAGAGCTTTAGCGAAATTTTAGCGTGTTCTCGTACGGTGCTATGTAGGCCATCTGCTCCTATAAGAAAGTCATAGGTGGGTTCATCACCATTTTTGTATTCATTAATGATCTCTTTTACACCGAGTGCACGTGCTCGTTCTTTCAGTGCCTGTTGGAGCTCTTGAATTATTACAAGGCCTATATTTTTGCCCCTTCCGATGGGGTGTATAGAGCATCTATCTAGGGGTATTTGCCAATTTTTAAGAAGGGTAAGAGAGTTGTCGTCAAGAAGTAGCGTTTGCCTTCTTGTGTATTCTGTACGCTTTTCAAAAATTGTAACGTCATGTCCACATGATGCTGCTTCAATTGCTGTTGCGAGGCCAACTGGCCCTCCGCCTACAATAACTACTTTATCAGCTGATAAAGTAAGGTGTAGTAAACAGGTTAATAGGAGTAGTGCTTTTTTCATCTCTTCTTGATTGGTATATATATTTTTGTAACGTGGCCATTATTAAGTAGGTCAACATGTTCGCAGAGGGACTCTTTGTCAGAGAGTGTGATGGTTGGGGTAGATGACCACCATGAACGATAAATTTCATCAAAGGCATTTTCTATACCTGAAGTAGGGCCTTTATATGTAAAACAGGCATAAAGTCCCGAGGTGAGTTTTCTTAAGCCAATTTCGCCAAAAGGGCTAATCGTACGTGAAAGTAAGACGCAAGCATCAAAGCGGCATTTGGACCGATCAACGATTTTGGGATCATCTAATGCTATACTGTAAAAGTGGAGCATCTCACTTTTGTCGACCGACTGTTCTTGTAAAAACTCAAATAGTGTGTTAAAAGCAAGTGTAGGCGTTTCCTTGTAATCGCCAATTTTGCGAACAAAAAGCACCGTTTCTTGAGTGCGGGTTACATATTCTGGAGTCCACTTGGGAGTGGCTGCTGTTTTTTCAACCATCTTTTTAACAATCGGTTGAAATTTTTTGCGATACTCTCTTGGCGAGCAGCCTAAAACCTGATTAAATATTTTGGTGAATCCTGCTGATGTTTCATAGCCAACATCAAATGCTATATCTGTAATCAAGTCATCAGTATATCGTAGCTTTTCTTCTGCCCGTTGCAGTCTGAGCCTCTGGATATATTCCATACACGTTTCATCCATATAGGCACGAAAGAGCCGGTGAAAGTGAAAAGGGGATATCCGCGCCACTTGCGCGAGTTTCTCAAGTGGAAGGGATTCGTCTAAATGCTCTTCAATATAAATGAGCACTTGTAAAATAGCAGAAATATGAAATAGGTTATTCATGGCAATAATTCTAT
>JAYRNE010000312.1:0-2120 GCA_041912355.1 Chlamydiales bacterium | reverse complement strand
TAATTACTCTAAGATCCAATGTGGTAAGAGCCTTAGCAAAAATAGGATCTTTCTCTATTGCAATAACCTTGCAGCCTGTCTCTAAAAGCCTTTCGGTAAGAGCGCCAGGGCCTGGGCCTATTTCTATAACTGTATCAGTAGCAGAAACATCGGCTAAAGCAACAATCTTATTCAGAATATTGCCATCGATAAGGAAGTTCTGGGAAAGCCCCTTTTGGGGCTTTGCACCTATTGAATGAAGATACTCTTGCAACTCAGAAGGGCGAAAACGCGCCATTACTTAATCACAAAAGGCTGAAAGTTTACAGGCAGCTCTCGCTCAATTTCATCTTTAGAAAGATGAAAATGGCGTCGCAAGTCATCTAAGTATTCATTCGTTTTTCTTGCTGTCATAGCTTGGGTAAGCTCTTCACGAATTTTAGGCTCAAGCTCCTGAAGCGTTGGAACCTCCCCTCTCTTTAGCTCTTCTACGTAGTAGATGCGAACTACAGGCTTTGGATCAGAACGGCTTGACTGAATCTGCGGCTTAGAGTAGGAGCCCTCTTGCATATTGAGTAAAAGCTCCTGCAAGGCACCTGAAAGCTCGCTTTGCTTCTGGCGAAACGTCTGCGAGATAAGAACCTGGATTTGAGGTTCAATAAGAGCTCGCTTTTCTAGCTCATGGTGGAGGGTATCTAAGGTAACATTCTCTTCAGTTAAAAGGGTGCCAAGCTTTTCGGCATAGCTAGAAGCTGCTTCTGTATCGCTAGACTTTAAGGTAAGACAGCGCCATACGCACTCTTTTTGGCCGCTTTGAACCTTAATTAGTTCATCATAGGCCTTGCGGATTTCGTTAGGGGTAACCTGTGGGGCTATTCGCATACGAACCTGATAGTAAAGCATACGGCGGATGGTGATATCAGCCTTTACCATCTTCCACGCTTCATCTAAAGTAAGGCCGGCGTTATCTAAGTTAATCATCACATCAGGCCCAAAAATCTCTTCAAGCTCTTCGCGAACATCGCCAGAACTTATGGGAAAGCCCTTTTCTTCAGCATCAGCAATCATAAGCTCGCGATCGATTAGGTCATTAAGGACCTCTTTCCAGTGGGAGTTATAAAACTCATGACGCGCCTCAGGCACTTCCAAATACTGTGGGTAGAACTGAAAAAGGATCATATCCATCTTTTTCTTCACGTCTATCACAGAAATAATATTACCATTTACAGATGCCAAAACGCGGTTATTTACGGTAATGCGCTTGCGGGCTTCAGTGGGTTGTGCTTCTGCAAGTAGCGCAACATTCGTCACTACACCCAATAACAGTAAAAGAATTTTTTTCATAGAGCTCTCTCAATATAGACGTACTAGTGTAAGGGTTTTGCCAAAAAGAGTATAGTTGAAAGGACAAAACGACTTTGGCGATTAAACCCTTCGTAAAACCACCCCAAAAAACCCATCCATCTTGCCCCTTTCCGGCAGGCTCTCAAAAGGCTCGCCAACTTGCTCGAGTGGATAGTGGGCAAGAAAATGCTCTAGCTGCTCACGGTTTTCTTGTTTTAAGATGCTGCAGGTGGCATAGACTATGTAGCCGCCAGATTTTACAAAGCTTAGCGCCTTTTCAAAGATTACGCGCTGGCTGGAAACTAGACGATTCACCATCTCATTTGTGAACTTCCACTTCATGTCTGGGTTACGCCTCAAAGTTCCACAGCCTGAACAGGGAGCATCTACAAGCACCCAGTCCATGCTTTTTTTAAGCTTTTTAAGCTTGGCTTCATCTGTTGCTGGAAGAATCTGCGCATTTTGAATGCCAGCGCGGTGAAGGCGCTTTTTAGCCTCTTGCAAGGCATGCTTGCGGATATCATGCAGGTATATTTGCCCTTTACCTTGAAGGCTAGGGGCAATAGCTAACGTTTTGCCCCCAGAGCCTGCGCAGTAATCTAAAAACTGATCGTTTGGCTTTGCGGCAACTAAGGCTCCGATAGCTTGTGAAGCTTCATCCTGCACTTCAAAGAGCCCCTCTTTAAACTCCGGAAGAGTAAAGAAGTTTACCTTCTTATGAAAGTAGATGGCACAGGGAGATTCAGAGCCACTAGAGACCTCGTACCCCTGATCTTCAAGCCTCTTTAGCAGACTAT
>JAYRNE010000311.1:0-3192 GCA_041912355.1 Chlamydiales bacterium | reverse complement strand
TTCCCCAATAAAAGCTTTTTCGCACTCGTGTCCGCCCCGGGGCCCGACGGTTTATTTCGCATGCAGTCTGCAGCCATTTAGGTTATTAAAATGTAATTACCTCTGTTTGCTTATTCGCCAGCACCCCCATTCAAGGATGATTACATTTGGCTGCTTGCGTTTTTTTGGCTGATTTATGCATAAGAGAGGGCTTTAATTAATAGGGGTAATATGTATGCAGGCAGTAACTAATAACGTTAGGCTTTTTCCAGTTAGAAGAAATAGTGAAATAGATGGTAAGGTAGGCAATCCTGTTCTTTATTCTAAGATTGATTCACTGGTATTGCAGTTTCGGAGAGAATTTAGGGATGGGGTTGCAAAGGCCTTTCACCTACTACATCAGCGAGCAGCTGAAGGTAAACAAATAGAGAAAGTACATAACACTACGGCAGATGTTCTCAGTGCGGCTCACAAGGAAGTACGAGATGCTCTTACAGCTATGCAGGGCCTACCCTATGCATTTATTCCAGTTGTAAGCAGCCCCTGCACAAATAAGGCCGATTGCCTTGCGGCGATGCTTGATCTCGAAATGGTTTCTAGCATGCTGTTAAAAGAGAGTGAAGAGCTGCAGGTTTTCTTGCGGAGTAAAAACCACCAGCAAGCGCTTCAGTACTTTAAAGAGGTCGTAGAACAGCTTGATGCGCTATCAGATTGGGGAAATGCTCTTGATTGGATGCCTGGCAGGCCGTCTAAGGAAGAAAAGGGCAGAAAGCTTCACCATATTTATACAGAGGTCACTGAAAATATTGCGAAAGCAGGCTACCTCTACACACCCCTTTTGAGGTATATGCTCTATGTAGCTTTAAGCCTCGATGTTCAAAATGTTGTAGAGGGTCTAAAGGATATACTCGGCAGTAAAGGGCTTGATTATCAGCCCTCCCCAAAGGACCTACGTGACTTACAGCAGGTCCTAGTGGAGGCGCGTGTAGATGGTGTAGAGCTGCTACCTGAGGAGCAGTTTCGTGCCGGTCGGTACATTTCGAATATCGTTACAAATATTCCTGGTATGTATCACGATATACGGCCCATTATGGATGAAATGGAGCGCATCAAGCGATCTATAAAGCAAACAGAGCTTTGCCTGTATCAGCAGATCCGAAATGTTGCAAATGGTGCTGAAGTTGACCTACAACCCTTAGGCAAAAGGCTAGAGGATGACAAAATACTTCTCAACCACTTGTTTAACGAACTTCTGAAGAAGACATTTTCTACACAGGTGCACGCCGGCTGGTACTATGAAGATGCCGTCCGCCACGATCTAGATAGGGTTACCCGCTGCTTTACAGAAGTTCAGGCAAAGCTTGCTGGCAACTTCGGGTTGCAGTGCAAGGCCGTAAAGGCATTACACACATATGCTCAAGAAGAAAAATCGGCCACCGATATACGTGTTGCTAAACTCTATGATGCTCTTCTTGCAGCAAGTGCTATTCAAATAACTGACGAAGATGGGCGCATCTACAGGGTTATAGAACAAACCGTCGCAAAGGAGGGTGAAACTCTTTTAGCTTTTACCTCCGAAGAAAAAAAGGTGCCTACCTATGTCTTTCAACGAAACTATAACTGGAACGAGCATAAGGCCCTCTTTATAAGCTACCTCATGAAGGGCTTTTTGTGGAATATGCACTTTAAGGATATTTTTGGGCAAGATTATGAATTTGAAGCAGTCTTTTATATGCTTAAATATGACCCAGTCTATAAGGCAGGCTTTGAAGCATCTCTTGCAGAATCTCAGCTTCTTCGCACACTTCATGATGGCTATGTGGCTCAGCATAATAGATGCGACTCTCTTGAGATCATGAAAGCCCTGAACAGGCTACTTATTGCTATGTATGAGCAAGATCCTCCTCATGCAGATGGTGAAGATCTTCGCCTTATACTTTTTACACGTATTTTTTCACTTGAAAAGGAAGTTGGAGCACTGCAGTTTAGAACTAAAAGTGATGAATGCAGAATTTCGTGGCTATCGCGAAAAGTTACCCAATTTAAAGAACATCATAAAACAACTTTAGCCTTAGAAAAAGATGTAGCTGGGGAGTTTCCAACAGCTTTATATAATGCCCTTCATAGAAGCTATTTCAGCACAGGCATAACTAAAAAAGTTACCGAAGCTGAACTTTCAGGCCTTATTAGCAACCCAGGTTTTGCTCCTAATTCCTTAACAGGAATACTAAAGGTACTTCTTTATCGCTGGAGGCTTGAAAACTTTATGCAGACATTAGATGTCGACGAAACAGACATGTCTTTATCGGCGGCGAAACGAGAAATTACGAATTTCTTTAAGAAAGAGAAAGAGCTATCGGTAAGCGGCCAAATTCTTGAGACCTTCTTTGGCGACTATACTCATAATCCAGATGCTGCACGTCTCTGGAGATTCCTGTATGATTTTGGCTATATGGAACTTGCCCTTAGGGAATATGGCAGGCACTGCCATGATAAGAAATTCATAAAAGGTGTTCGTCAAGAAGAGGGCTCGCTCTGGGATACAATCCTGGATTACTATACAGATTTTAGGACGATTGTCGATCACTATAGTGGCCATATACGAGGATCAAAAGGCTATAAACGTGCTGAAGGGCTCTATACTCAGGCTCAAACGCTCTTTAATAATACTGTTAAGGCTGCAATACCCCCTGGTGAAAACCCCATAAGTATTGCCAAGGCCCTCTTACTAGAAATGAAGCAGTTTCTTGATGGCTCAAGGTTTAGCTACTCCAAGGAGTTTCTTGCATAAGCGCTCTTAATTTTAATCAATGTCGAGATTAAGAGTTGCGGTAATATCTAGGCCTGAAGGGCCGAAATCTGATAGCCCAGGTCGGAGCGCAAGCGGAGGCCTGGGTACACGAGGTCTGAATATCTGTTCAGAGCCCTGAATGGGCGACATACAGGCCTGAAAGGCCGGCATAACACCAATGACTGAACTTGTTTGAGCTTTTATGCCGCCCTTGCAGGGCTTTCTAATGGGTTGTCCAGCCAACCCAGGCCTTCGCTTCGCTTCGACCTGGGCTATGAGATGCCGGCCTTTCAGGCCTTACACATGAGGCATAACCACATAAGAGACCCTATGGCCCAATCAGATAAGGTTAGTGTTTGTCCTTTAGGTCCCTTTGGCCCTTTTGGTCCCTTTTTGGGGCGAAGCTGCCCAAAAAAAATACT
>JAYRNE010000310.1:0-2561 GCA_041912355.1 Chlamydiales bacterium | reverse complement strand
TTTTCGACTTTTGGTTGAGGGGGAGCCTCTTTGGGTTGTTTAGGGGGCTTTTTCTCGTCGCCCGGCTTTTTGTTTAAAGCAATGCGCGCACGCATCGCTACTTGCTTTTTAGCCTTGTCAAAGGCCTCATCGCACTCTTTAACATTTGCCTCATCAAGGCGCTTAAGCTCTGAAAGCCACTTACAAGAAAGCTGCCAGGAATTTTCTCGCTTTTCCTTGCTTAAGACTCCCCAGACAAGACGGTTTTCTATAAGTATGCCTTGCAGCTCTTCGTAAAGTTCAGGCCATATGGGAAGCTCGAATTTTCCTGAATTGCCATCGCTGATCTTTAGTATCGCAAACTTCTTTTGTGATTTAGAAGAGATGCGCGCAGCAACTTCGTCAATCACAAAGGCCGCTCTTATGACGCTGTCAAGAGGAAGGTCTTCAACTTGTGAAAGGGAAGTGCAGCCAAGTCGCCTGAGAGTCTCTGTTTGCGCATCTAAGGGGTGGCCTGACAAGAAAAAGCCTAAAAGTTCCTTTTCGCGTATCAGTAGATCCTCTTTTGGGCGACGTGTGGGCGATGTTGCAATGGAGGGTTCTTTGTTCGTTTCAATTTTTGCAAAGAGGCTGATAACGCCTTGCTGGCTCTCTTTTTGCTCGCGTAGTACTTGGTCGTAAAGAGCGTCTAGGCTTATCTTAAGGTCGTCTCTATGGTAGCCAAAGGAGTCAAAGCAGCCAGCTTCTATTAAAAGCTCTGTCTGCTTTTTGCCAACACGCTTTAAATCTACGCGTGTGAGCATATTATAGAGACTTGTAAACTTGCCCCTCTTCTTTCGCTCTTCACAGATGGCGTCCACAACGCCTTCTCCAACGCCTTTTATGCCGCTAAGGGCAAAGCGTATGCCTGAGGGTGTGGCTACGAAGGTGGTTTCTGATTCGTTGATATCTGGTGCTAAGACGGGAATCTCCATCTCGCGGCTTTCGTGGAAGAACTTTGCCACCTTTTCAGTGTCGTCGCGATCGCACGTCATAAGGGCTGCTAGCCACTGGCTCGCGTAGTTTGCCTTTAAGTAGGCCGTCACATAGGTAAGGTAGCCGTAGGCTGCTGCGTGGGATTTGTTAAAGCCATATTCAGCAAATTTTTCCATCTTGTCAAAGATGCGAACTGCCGTCTCTTCATCGATGCCATTACTTTTAGCGCCTGTAAGAAATTTTTCGCGCTGCTTCTGCATCTCGTTTTTATCTTTTTTACCCATCGCTCTTCGGAGCACGTCACCTTCACCAAGGGAGTATTTGGCAAGCTTTTGGGCAATATGCATGACCTGCTCTTGATAAACCATGATGCCGTAGGTTTCTCGCAAAATCTCTTCCATCCATGGATGTTCAGACTCTATTGCCTCCTTGCCATGTTTACGGGCAATAAAGGAGGGAATCATATCCATGGGGCCTGGACGATAGAGTGCCACAACAGCAATGATCTCTTCAAATTTATCAAGGTGAAGCTGCTTGGCAAGTTCCTGCATGCCGCCAGATTCAAGCTGGAATATGCCTAGTGTTTTTCCCTGATTTAAAAGCTCAAAGGTTGGACCATCGTCAAGGGGTAAGTTTACCCAGTCGATCCTTTTGCCTGTTTTTGCTTCAATAGCTTTTACGCATATCTGAATAGAGGTAAGAGTTTTTAGGCCAAGAAAGTCAATTTTCAGCATGCCCACCATCTCAACGGGCTTCATTGAGTACTGGGTGACAAGTAGCGATGAGTCTTTGGCAACGCATACCGGAATGTGCTCTACAAGAGGCTCGCCAGATATTATCATGCCAGCAGCATGGGTGCCGGTATTACGTATAGAGCCTTCAAGTTTTCTGCCGATGTCTATAAGTGTGCGGGTTTCATCGTCGCTATCATAGGCATTTTTTAAGTCGGGATCTTTTTCTAGCGCCTGCTCTAGGGTGATGTTTAGCTCTTCAGGAATAAGCTTGGCAATAGAGTTTACCTTTGCTAAGGGCACGCCCATAGCACGGCCAACATCTTTTACCACCATCTTGGCCTTCATGGAGCCGAAGGTGATGATCTGAGCTACGTTTTCTTTTCCAAAGCGCTCTATCGTGTAGTTGATAACTTCTTGTCGCCTATCCATGCAGATGTCGACGTCAATATCAGGGTAGGAGACGCGCTCGGGGTTAATAAAGCGCTCAAAGAAGAGGCTAAACTGTAAAGGCTCGATGTCGGTAATTTCTGTGAGGTAGAGGATGATGGAGCCGGCACCAGATCCGCGCCCAGGGCCCATGGGTATGCCATTTTTCTTTGCCCAGTGAATAAAGTCCCAAACAATAAGGAGGTAGTCACACATCCCTTTCGGGCAGATGACGCTCATCTCGTACTCTAGGCGCTCACGCACTACTTGAAGTGGGTCTTTACCGGGGTATTTTTCGGCAACGCGTGCAAGTTGTTCTTGTGTATAGCGTTTGGGAATTCCCTGCTCACATAGGTCCCAGAGGTATTTTTCTACAACTTGTTTGGAATAGGTTTTTCCTTCAGGAACAAAGACTGGGTAGTGCTTTGTCTTAAGGTCAATTTCAAG
>JAYRNE010000309.1:0-3718 GCA_041912355.1 Chlamydiales bacterium | reverse complement strand
ATTGAAGTTGTCGTACTCCCTGGCTTTGGTTTAGGCTCATTCATGCCAGACTCATTAAAAATAGAGGGCACAAAAATATGGGCAGAAGCCCTTAGAGAGACCCTAAGTGAAAACCCTTATACCTTCAAAGGCTACATAGTTGCCGACCCAAGTAAAAGCCTTACGAAAGTTGTAAAAGATGCATATAACAAAGAGCTCTTGGACCATCCCTTTCATTTCACAAATAAAAGCTGCCTCGACATAGTCCACCACGGCGCCACGTTAGGCCTAAAAATAGGCCTTCTTAATGCCGCCGACCCCGCCTGTATAACTGGCCAGTACTGGCAAGAGGGCCACATCGCCCTAGAAGAGATGTGCGCACTCTTTACAACAGTTCTATTTTCACAAAGTGCTGGGATTAATCCCTATCTTCTAAAAAGAATGAAGGCAGCCTCGTGAAAAACATCCTCGAACAGTTTACTAGGTCGCAAGAGCCACGAAATACAATTTTATAATCAAATTTCATTTTCTTTTTTTATAGTATATGAACGCATTGACAAGTCAGACATCGAAAGTAACGGTAGAGGAAGGTGCGGAACTCGCACTTTTACAGGAACTTGTACGACAAGAGAAAACAGCAGTATGGGTCTATTTTAGGCCGGCATATAGCCGTATACGGGCCCACTATAGTTCTCAGTTTATTGGTTGGTGCCTACAAAAATGTGAAGATGAAGCCATTTTTCAAGGAGCTATAAGGATGCTCATTGAAAAATGTAAGCTCGCGGAAAAGTGGCTCAAAAACCTCTTTCCCGAAAAGCAACCAGAAGCACTTACTGAACGCATTATGGCTGTTGTTGAATGCACAACATTTGGTCAAAAAATTGCTATACAATTTAGACGTATAGTTGTCAAAACCCGTGCCCAAGCTGCAGCAACAGCTATTTTCGGGGTGCTGGCATTTGAACTGAAGCAGTGTCATACAGATATCTACTGCAAAAAATCTAACTATGGGCTGCCATACAGCTTATATTATGATTCCGAAAAACGTAGTTATTGCATTCTTTGTAAAGGGGATATAACTGAAGCCGATAAGAAGGGAGCCTACAAGCGCGTTACACAAGCTTTAGAGGTGCCACTTTCTCTCAGGCACCCTGTAAAGATAGTAGCACAATCAGTCAACTTAGATAATAGGGCTTTACTTGACGGTGAGTTTGAGCTCCATAAAAGACTTTTTAAAAATGATCCAGAGGGCATTTGCCCCCTCTATTCTGTCTGGGAATATGAGAAGAAAAAAAAGGTGAAATCAAGTGCGATTTTAGAATTTTTACCAGAGCGCTTTGATCACTACCTTAAGCGGGCAAGTCGAAATGAGCAGATTGATGCCACGAGGCAACTTCTTAAAGCACTCTCGCGTATGCATGAGCAAGGCTACATTCATGGTGATTTAGATTGGACTAACATACGCTGTAAGGAATCGGTCGTGCGTCTTTTAGATTTTGGTTTTACTTTTCAGATGGGAGTGAACCAAAAGGTACTTTTTGGACTGTTTCCATCTGGTTTTTATGGACGCCCTGACCGTACAGCGCCTGAGTTTTTGGGACAAAGAGAGTTCACTGGGGATTTCCGTAAGGTAGAGATCTGGGCTCTTGGCTTTGTTCTCTATAGCATACTTAAAGGAGAGCTCGATTTTGGCGTTGAGGAATGTGCAAAAGCCCATCGGAGTGAACGACCGCTGCTCATGAAAAATTGCCTGAATAAAATGAAAGAATTTGGCCCTTCAAGTGGCGAGAAAGACCCCTTGATGCTCTTTATCCATACTTTACTTACATTTGATCATCAAAAGCGTCCGACGGCACATCAGGCCCTTGAACTACTTAACAAGCTTTAGAAGCCCGTGAGGAGCAAGAGATTAAGCCACCTTAGTGGAGATGCTGCTTGAAACTATACACAAAGCAAGATATGATACCCTGCAACGATAATCCTAAATTTGCGAGTTAAAAATGTCGCATTAGGATTCTCTAAACTAAAGGGATATCGCTATGTCATTTTGTTCTACCGTTTCAAATGGATGTAAGTCAGTGATGTTCGGTGCAGGCGCTTTGGTTGCAACTGGAACGTTTGCTGCTGCCGAGTATTTGTTTAGCACCTTGCCATCTATTGCGAAAGTTTTTGGAGAAAACTGCCCCACTTCCGTCGTAAATCCCTCACAAATATGCAACTCCCTTTTAGACGACTACTCACGAAATTTCTACTGGATGCTCGCACTTAACGGAACAGCTTTTGGCGCAGCAGTAGTTGCAAACTGCGTAGGGCCAAGACTCTCTACGCACGGTGATGAAGCCATACCACTTAATGGAAGCAGTCAAGAAACCAATACCCAGAAGATTGCTAGAGCTACGGTTATTCTAGGAGGAGGAGTTGCACTCGGACAGCTTGTTACGAATGTTACTTTCGCATCACTTACAAAAAATGTAGCCGTTAGTTTAGGAAGATGCATTGCCCAATCTAGCAATACAACTTTACTCAACTGCAGTACCCTAGAATCAGGCGTCTATGCATTCACAACAGCAGACTACGTCATTTCCGCTGCTACCGGACTTTTTATGGCCGGAAGCTTTATCTGGAGTGCACGAGAAGGCTGCAAAGCCAACCGCCAAATAATTATAATTTAGCAACCTTTCCCAGAAATGGCCTCGGCCTGAGTTTTACAAATGGCTCTATAGATTTGATCTATGAAAGGGACAGATTACTATGGGTGAGGAATTATAGCAATTATGGTAATCTCCCCTCGCTTAGGACCATAACACCAGAAAACGCGATAGGCACCAGGAGTGTTGTTTTGTGCGTAGGATTCAAAAACCTTTTCTCCGCCAGGGCCAATAATACTTTCAAATTGATGAGTGTTTAATGATGGATGTCGCAAATTAGTTTCCATCAATCGCAGCGTTTTGTAGACGGCCTTAAAAACAGCTTTTTTATCTGCAGAACTTTCTAGGACTGTTAGCTGATCATCTGCTTCTTCGGTAAATTGCAGTTTAAATTTCATCTTCAGCGCGCTCTGAAAAAGAACCCCGGCTGCGCAATTTACCCTCTTTTGCTTGACGTATTCCTCTTTGTACTGAGAGAAGTGCCTCAGGGTTTTGATGGAGCCATAATTCATTTGCAGGGATTTCGACAAGCGGCTCGAGAATGATGCGGTTTCCTTCTGTATAGGCTCTTACGGTGTGCACATCAGCTACATCAGGTAGAAGCTTGGTTAAATTTACCCGCTTCCTTGCATCAAGGTTAAGTCTCATTTCCATGGTTACTTCCTCCCTTTATATCTTTATTATAAAACATCTGTGCTTTTGTGTCAATGGTCCAATGTACCAATGGTTCAAATGGGCAGTCAACAGTTCGAAATGTTAGAGTCTTTATAGCTGACCCTCGGGAGTTGATTAAAAAACTTATATATTTACGCGAGCTTTCTTTTGAATATATCTTGTAAGTCCTTAAGAAGGGCGCTCTTCTCTTCAGGGGGATAGGGGGTGCGGGTGGGATAATCCCAGGCAGTCTTTGGCCAGGCAGGATCGCGCTCAAACCTCGCGATAACGTGAAGGTGAAGCTGAGGAACTTTATTTCCAATTGCGGCAATGTTCATGTGATTTGGGCTAAAGCGCTCATCAAGTACATGCTGTGCAAGATCAAGCTCAACCATAAGCTGCGTTTGATCATGCCGCGCAAGGTCCATAATCCTCTT
>JAYRNE010000308.1:0-3277 GCA_041912355.1 Chlamydiales bacterium | reverse complement strand
CTTTGGAGTCCCCAAGCGACAAGGTCGCTGATACCGTAAAGTAACAGGGGGTAAATAATATTTCCCCCTGATATAATTTCGCCAGAGTGGAAAAAATTGGCCGTCCGCACATTAGTGTTTCTCCATACCTGTTTTGGAGTTTGGTCGGAAAAGTTGACGATAATACCATTGGGAAGCTTAGCTATCCCGTTTAGAAGAGTGATTCATAAATCTGAACTTTTCCTCCACTCGTTTTTTTTAATCGTACGATGCCATTAGCTACGCTGTTTTCAGAACACTAAATAATTATTATATATACCATCTCACAACATACTGTGAGGGCATAGCGGTTACTTAGAAGTGCGGGGCAGTAATGCACCGCTTTGGATTTAGCCGAATACGTCTGCAGCAACAAGCCTCCAAGCTGCAGAAACCTGTTCTGTTTGGAGGTTCTGACGCGCATGAGACTTCGGCATAAATTAAAAGCGGTGCATTACTGCCCCGCACTCCAAAAAGCCGCATTTTGCCACAGTGGGAATGGCTCACGCGATCATCCCAGAAATCTTTTTATCTGTAACAGCGACATCGTGTTAATTACATGCTTTTTTTCGAGCCAGCCCTTGCGGGCTATGTTGATGCCGGCTTGAAGTAGGGCAAAGTCGGCTGTAGAGTGCGCGTCAGGGTTTATGGCACATTTAAGGCCCTTTTGTGAGGCCTTATGCCAGTAGCGCCAGTCCATATCTAGGCGCATGGGGTTTGCATTTAGCTCCATTACAACACCATTGGCTATGCAGGCATCTACTACCTTTTCTACATCTACTTGGTAGCCCTCGCGCTTTAGAAGAAGTCGCCCTGTAAGGTGGCCAAGTATTGTCGTGTAGGGGTTTTCTATAGCTTTAATGAGTCGCTTTGTCATCGTAGCTTCATCCATCTTAAATGAGTGGTGGATAGCGACTACTACGTAGTCTAGCTCTTTTAAAACGGTATCAGAATAGTCTAAAGAACCATCAGGCATGATGTCACATTCTGTACCTGAAAATATGTATGGGGTATATTTTTTGGATTTATTAAGGGTTTTTATATGGGCGATCTGCTCAAAAAGGCGCTCTTCAGATAGGCCATTTGCCTGGACGCTAGATTTTGAGTGGTCAGCTACGCCAAAGTATGTAAGCCCATACTCATCTGCAGCTTGCCACATCTCTTCTAAAGTGTTATGGCCATCTGAGGCCGTTGTGTGGCAGTGGAAGGCGCCTTTAAGATCACCTACTTCTATAAGCTTTGGCAGGTTCATTTTTTCTGCTGCTTCAATTTCTCCGCGGTCTTCGCGAAGTTCTGGAGGAATGTAGGCAAGCTTTAAGGTTTTATAGATTTCGCGTTCGCTCTTTAAAGGAGTTTTCGATGGCTCTAGGCCATATTCACTTAGGTGTAGACCATCTTTTATAGCACGCTTACGAAGGGCGATGTTATGCTCTTTTGATCCTGTAAAGTATAGTAGTGCGTAAGCAAATTGCTCTTCAGGCACAACTCTTAGGTCTAGCTGCATGCCATTTTTTATGCGGATTGAAGCTTTAGTTGGGCCCTTTGCAATGACAGCTTGAACAAAAGGGGCCTTTATAAACCAGCTCATGACAGCCTCAGGGCTATTTGATGCGACAAGTACGTCAAGATCGCCTATAGTCTCGAGCTTTCTGCGGATGCTCCCTGCAAGCTCTACTTTTTTGACATGCGGATTTTTCTTAAAGGCAGCTAAGATAGGCTGAGCTAAGTGTATGGCATCCCAGTAGAGGTGGCGTTTGCTGTAGGTGTCAAGCTTTGCAAGGTTTGCTAAGATGTTCTTTTCGGTCTTTTCTCCAAAGCCTGCAACGCGTGTAACGAGGCCATTTTTTAAGGCCTCTTTAAGTTCGTCGATGGTTTTGAGGCCAAGCTCATAAAAGAGCACATGCACCTTTTTGGCCCCAAGCCCAGGTATTTGCATAAACTGGAGCACACTTTCTGGTAGCTCTTTTTTGAGGTCTTCATAGTAGGGGAGGTGGCCAGTTTCAACGAGCGTTGTGATCTTCTCGGCAATCTTCTCGCCAACTCCTGGGATATCCTGCAGGCGCTTTTCTTTAACGACAGTGGCAAGATCTTCTTCTAATCCCTCAATCTGGCGCGCCGCCTTTTCAAAGGCGCGCACCTTAAAAGGATTTTCCCCTTGCACCTCAAGGAGCAACGCTATCTCCTCCAGGATCTTTGCCACTTCATGTTTATCCATAATCTCTTTTAATAAATTAAACGGTGTTTTATAGACAGGGAAAAAGGAGCAAATCATGCGAAAGGATCCACCATTAATCGTTGGAGGCGTGCTCTTTGCATTAGTTGCGCTAGCGCACTTAATAAGAATCATCTTTGACTTACCAATCATGTTTGGACAAAGCAGTGTTCCAATGGCTGTAAGTGTTGTCGGACTTATTGTCTCCTTCTTTCTAAGTCTCTGGATGTTCTTGGCTGTACAGTCAAATAAGCGCTGACATAAATGCATCTTTTTGTTTAAAATCTTCGAAGAGGTGCATCATGGAAAAAATTGACATACTGCTTTGGATAATCGGTAGTGGGTTTGGGTTACTATTTGCTTTGCTCCTCGTGATATGGAACTCGATTAATCAAAGAATAGACAATACTGACAAATCACTTGGCAATCGCATAGAGAATTCCGAAAAACACTTAACCAATCGCATCGACAAACTCGACGAGAAAATAACAGATGTAGACCGTCGCCTATGCCGTCTAGAAGGTGCTTTTGCCTCTAAAGACTGCTGCATGATCAAAGATGACCGCCAGCTAAGAAAGGCTGAGTGAGTAATTATCGCGGATTTTCGTTAAGCCAGGCACTTAAGCCTAGCCTTTTTAACCGAGCTGCAGCTGCATCGTATCTATCCTTAAATTCCACTCTTATGAATTCGTGGGTTAGGTATTCTTTGTAGGCCCGTTTATCAATATCACATTGCCTGCCGTGGAAGAAGGGAAAGGGGTAGTCACGCAGCTTGGCTTTTTCGTCGAGCCATGCTCCAACGTGTTCGTCTTTCTGGTCAGAGAGAAAAAGTAAAAACTCATTAGCTTTATTTGCCTGGCGGGTGTAAAGCGCTTTGCGTTCAGCCTCGCGTTTTTCTGTTTCGAACTTTGCTAGTTGCGCCTTTACTTCGGCATATTTCAGACCATTCTCTTCGCAGTACCTCTTGAACTGAGGGTCGGGGATGCTCCTTTTTAAGAGAGAAAGAACTGTCAGTGTCTGTCCCACAGCCTTTTTAGAACGAGATTG